>NZ_JBMLRC010000020.1:6056-80122 GCF_049241225.1 Emticicia sp. | reverse complement strand
GCATGGCCAGCATCTTTGGCACGCTTCAAAATTGAGTGGTCAAAAAAGCTATCCAATAAGCGTGGTACACACGATATAATGTCGATTCTCAGTCCAGAACTTTGAGTTTCTGCGGCAATATTTTTTTCTGATTCCATCATTTCAAAACTTCTTATTCTTCCTCATCTGCATCATCGGGCGTTCCATCTTCATCCAAATAGACTTCGATTAGACCCGCTGGCAAATCGGTGTAAAGTTCTTTTTTCTCACGGTCAATCGTCTTCACGATTTCATCACTTACAGGAATTAGCACTTCTTTATTTTGATAATTCATCGCAATTAGGTCTTGTGCTTCGGCAGTATAAACGGCCGTAATAGTCCCGAGCTTACCTTGCGTTTCATCAACAATACTGAAACCTATAATTTCATGATAATAGAATTGGTCATCGTCTAACTCTTCTAAATTATCATTTGGCAGATATAAATCACAATTGATGAGTTTTTGAGCTGCTTCAATTGTATCTATATCTTCAAACTTAATGATTGACTTATTGGCTCTGATTTGGATTTCCTCAACAAAGTAAGGAATCAACTCGCCTTTCATCTCAACCAATATAGATTCTAAGTCTTCGTATTCTTCGGGATAATCCACATCTAACCAAATAGCCATTTCGCCTTTGAGTCCGTGAGTTTTGGTTAGCTTACCCACTAAATAACAATCTTCTTTTGTCATATCGAGCAAATTAGTTTTAAATAAAAATCCCCGCTGTTGGGCGAGGATTTTTTATAAATGACTGCAAATTGTTAGAATTATGCTTCTGCAGATGTTTCCTCAGTAGTTTCAGCTACTGGAGCTTCTTCTGTAGCCTCTGCTTCTTGAGCAGCAACCTCAGCTTCTGCCTCAGCTATTGCTTTTTGTTGAGCGGCTTCCATATCAGCACGTTTTTTCTTCTCTGCTTCAAATGCTGCTTTCTTAGCTGCATCTTTACCTTCGGCTAATTTAGCAATTTTAACTTCTCTTTTTGCTTCTTTTTCTTTAGACCAAGCCTCAAAACGAGCATCAGCAACTTCTTGCGTGATAGCACCTTTTGCAACACCTACTTGTAAGTGTTTTTTCAACATAACACCTCTTACTGACAAGATTTTTCTAGTAGTGTCTGTTGGCTCAGCTCCAACCATTAACCAATACACAGCTCTATCATCTTTTAATGAGATTCCTGCTGGAGTTGATTGTGGGTTGTATTGACCTAATTTCTCGATGAATTTACCATCACGAGGTGAGCGTGAGTCAGCTACTACGATGTCATAAACTGGTGCTTGCTTGCGTCCTCTTCTTGCTAATCTGATTTTAACTGCCATTTCTTTTTTTTGATTTAAAGTTGGGGAACTCGTCCCCGTTTTATTTGGACTGCAAAGGTATCACTATTGTGTTGAAAATCAAATATTTAGGACAAATTTTATTGAATGGTTTGTAGAAAAATGAAGGATTTGAGGAATTTTCTATCAGATTTTAAGGTTTTGTAGAAGAAAAAATAAGCCTATAAGCCGAATTCTGTATTTCGATTACTCGAAATTCTTATCATTTATCTCGAACAAGTATCACTACTTGCCTCTATCAACCTACCCTCCGACTCAGACGAGCAGCCCTTAACAGTTTTCAGTTATCAGTCTTCAGTTATCAGCTTAGCTATCATTTCTGATAACTTCACTGTTTACTGCCTACTGTACACTGTTTACTGAAGCGTCGGTTTATTTGGTCTTTCAGCTCATGAGGTTTACCGTGCCTCGTTTGTTACCAACCGAGCGGTAGGCTCTTACCCTACCTTTTCACCTTTTCCGCATTGCTGCGGTAGTTTATTTTCTGTTGCACTGGCTGTAAATAATCAGTCGCCCGATTACTCCCTACCCGTTAGGTAGCATGATGCTCTTTGCTGTTCGGACTTTCCTCAGCCACCCCGAAAGATAACTGCGATAAGACGGCTTACTTTTTCTGATGCAAAGGTAGAAAAAAAACCTGTAAGGCCTTAAAGACCTTACAGGTTTTATGAATAACTCTGAATATTAGCCTATGATTATTTATAAACCTTCAACTTTTACCTCAACTTTACCTTTTGCCATTACGAGTGCCACAATGCTTGTAGGAGTTAGATATACTTTATCAGGCTGTACGGCATCTATCTTACCACTTAGCTTCACTCCTTTCTTAAATTCGGTATTCATAGCAGTTTCGATATTCTGCTTTGCGTAAGTTATTAACTCATCTACAGGTAAACCATATTCGTCTTCAATCATTTTTACCAATTTACCTTCCAATAACCAAGCGGCTGCTTTAGCTAAGATATTTTTAGTTTTTATATCAAATTGCGAATTTGATAATACGATTTTCTTCTTGACTGGGTCATAAATAGGAATCCCTTTGATGTAAACCGAGCCTTTTAGGCTTCCTTTGATATCTGCCTTGATAACCAAAAACTCATTACTACCGTAAATATCAATATCAGTAATTTCTATTTTATATTTTCCCTCTTGAAAATCATAGGTTTGGCCAACAAACATTTTCTTTGCCTGAGCAGCTGCTTCAGTAAATAACACATCGCTCATTAAACCTACTTGAAAATCATTAGGAATACCAGTCACAATTTTAAGATTGGGAACAGAACTAACCGAAAAAGGCGTAAACGGTCGGTCCCCCGTAAGGGTTTCTGTAAAGGCTTTAATACCAATGACAGATTTAATATTACGCCCAACAGTTTTAAGTGGCACCATAGAAATCTCCAGAGGTGTGATTTTTACCCACGTATGATATTCTTCTGACACCAAATATGGTTGCATGGCTGCATTCCAAGCTTGAATCACGTAAGGCTTGATGGTCATGTTTTTGGCAACGGCATCATCAAGCGATTTGGCAAATTTGGTGTGATTATTATCAATGATTTTTCCAACGATGAAATCGAGTGGAACATCAAAACCTACATTTACCTTAGGTTTTGTTATCCATTCGTAGCCATTGGGTGTGGTAAAGGTTTGTACCGACCAGTCGGGTTTGATGGTGAATCGGGTTGAGAATTTTAAATTCATCTCAAATTCTAATGGAATATACTTCATTATTCCAAATGCTCCGATACCTTTTTCGGCCCAAACTTTAATCGGAACCGTAAAATCAAAGACATCGTTTGTGGCGGCCGTGATTAGGATATTCGACTTTTTCCAAACCTTACACTTAAAATTATCATTGTTATCATCAGTATAACTATTATCCTCATAGATTAGGCCCGTAACAGTTGCATTGATTTGTTTTTCAATATCGCTCATGGCAATATCGAACGGAATACTAATATTTGAAGGTATCTTTTGCACGAGTACGGTATCTTGTAAATAATTTTCGACTGGGGCTTCGGGATTTGATTTCTGCCCGATGGCATAAAAAGACGTAAAGAATGTAGTAAAAAAGGCAATAGCAATAAATTTGGGACTCGCTAAATTACTTTTCATTGATTGATTTAATAATAGATTGTTTTTAGATTGACAAATAACTTCAAAAAGCATCATTTTATTTTAATGCGTGTAGCTCCGTAGCCAAACTTTTCTTTTTGTGCATCTTGAAACCAAGCTACATTTTTATGACCAGCCAATTTCTTCTGAATTTCTTGTTTTAAAACCCCATTACCTACACCATGAATAAAAACGATTTCGTCCATACCAGTAGCAATGGCGTTTTCGAATTTAGTTTCAAACGTACGTAATTGTAGGTCAAGCATTTGAGCATTGTTCATACTTAAAAAGTTAGTAGTCAGTTGCTCGATGTGCAAATCAATGGTTGGAGCAGGTTTTTCGACTGATTTAAGCGGAATTTCTTCAGTTTTTGGCTGCATCATTCTCTCTTTCAATTCAGCTGGATTGATTACCAATGGCAAATCTTCGGCATCCAACTGAAATAAAAAACAATCTTTGACCAAAATCGGTGCTGATTTTTTATGATTGAAGAAAGTATTGGCCCGCAAACGCATTCTTTTTACAAAAGTTGGTCGCTCGGTGAAATAACCAAAATTATAATAAAAGGCTTGAAAAGAGAGATTACCCCAATCGTCGAAGTCTTTTAGGTCTAGGTCAATTGGATATTTCTGAAAACTACGAGCACTCAGAAAGCCCCCCATTAGCCCACGGTGAGTTTTTTCAGAGCCACAAGTGAGTGAATATGGTAAATCCCAGTCGCTATTATTAATGATATGTAGCGAAACTAATTTATCATTAATAGGTAAAAAAGCCAAGTAAATACCTTTGTCGGCTTTAACATGGGAACTACTTCTTTCAGATGATGACCTTTGAGGAGCAATTGTTTCTTGTACTCGTGCTTGGGGTTTAAAAGCTTTATCTTCAGCCTTTGAAACCACAGCCAATTCTTTTCGCAATACGGGTAATTTAAAGCCCTCTTCAATCTCTACCTCTACTACATCATTCTTCAAAAATCGAGTTACGATACCCTCTTCTTTTGAATGTATGAGCCTTACTTTATCGCCTATATTCATTATTTGGTTGTTCTTTTATTTTGTTAATTATAAAGTATTATGCAAAATTAGTTGAAAATAAAGCAGTATAGAAGATAAATGAAGAATTTGTAGAAATAGATATAAAAAATTCGCTATACAATTCTTATCGAATCATATAGCGAATTTGATTATAAATTTAAGTCATAGATATTTTAATAACTTCCGAGATATTTTCTTACGCCCCATTCTACTGTAGCGAGCAATAATAATACAAAGAAAACCCACTTCATATTGATAAACTCATTCATTTCCTCAACGCTTGTCACTTTATCAGGGGCTTTGTTGGATGATAAAAAGTCTTTCAATTTTTCAAGTTGATTTGCTACGAAAAACTTGCCATTGTTTTGGGTTGCGAGCGTACGCAACATATTAAAATCGGCAGTGGTATTAAGATTTTCCAGGTCAGTGTTTCTCACGATAAACTGCCCATCTACTATTTCGCCTTTGCCTAAAACTTGCGTAGAAGCCTTATAGCGATACACACCTTCAGGCAAGCCCGTTATCTCAAATCGGCTATTATCTTTCGTTGTGGTGTAGCTAAAGCTTCTTACTTTACCTTTTTCATCGGTGATATCTAATTTAATATCTTGGTTGTAGATTCGCTCATAAATATCATTGTAAGCCTCATTTTCAAAAATTACTTTTTCATCTATCGAAAAGTCTGGTGATATCGGATATACTCTCAATTTGCGTTTATCATCTTTCACCGAAATCAATTGCAGGGTTTTCATTAAAACCTCATCGATAATTTCTTGTTTATCGGTCAATGAAAACTCTTCTAAACGCCACAACCAAAGTCCTTCGCCTGCTAAAACTGCTGATTTACGAGCAGAAGTTGTATTAGCAATCAACAATGGCTTAGGTGTTGTGAGCGAGCCCACTCTTTGATAAAGGATTATTTCGCTTCCTGCTGTTGGTTTATAATCGCCAAAAGGGGCTAAAATAGGCGGAAGTCGTTCTAAAAGACTTAGTTTATCAGTATCAAGATTAAATAAATTGAAGTTATTATTAAACTTTGCAGTTACTTTATCGGCCTTTCCTGCTTGAGCAGCAATCGAAAGTGTTTGCTGCATACCGTTAAAGCTGGTGATATTTGTTTGATTACCCAAAACAAATAACGTTGGTTTTCCTTGTGCCAATAAACGACTGACTACATTTCCGCCCATTCCGTAAATATCAGGCAATTGATGTAAAATCAAAACATCGAACGGTTGTGAGCCAATCTGATTCAAATCATCACTTTGAACAATTTTGATGGTTAATTCATATAAGTCATTCTTTTCGATAATACTTTTTAATGCTTTTACATCGGGATGCGGAGCAAGTGCCACGAGCAAAACCTTTTCCTTACCATCAACTATATCAATATAAGCGTCTTTTGCGTTATTTTTAGTCGAAAACTCTGCATTTAGCGGTACCACTTCGACCGTAAAGCGTTGCATTCCTTTTTGTTGTGCAGTAACGTAGAATGTCAATTGTTTCAAATCATCCTGCTTATCGAAGCTAACTACTTGTTTATCAACGACATTTCCTGCTTGTTTCAATAAAACTGTTGTTGATTTACCTTGAAAACCATAACTCGACACCTCGGCTTGAATTGGGAATTTATTACTCAAATAAGCAATTCTATTGGCATAGATAGCATTTAGTTTCACATCACGTTTCTGAGTTGTGTCACCTAATCCGACTGCATGAATATTGAAATTATACTTCCCGTAAGTCGGCGAAATACCTTCATTAGCAATACCATCAGATACCAAAATCACATCGGTTAGGTTTCTTCCCTCATAACTCGACTTGATGTTTGCCAACATTTGCGATAAATCTGACCTCTTTTTTGTGAATTTAATATCGCTAATGTTCTGATTATCAGTCTCTTCATCAAGGCTTTGAATCTCAACACTTGCTCCTTTTGCTTCGATAGACTCTTTTAATTGTTGTAGATTTTTCTTCAAAGCTTCTAATTTGGCTTGTCCGCCATGAGTCATTGAAGAAGAATTATCAACGGCCAGTACAACTGTTGGTTTTTCAATCGTAGATTTATTATTGCGTAAGAGTGGATTTATCAACAAAAAAGCCAATAAACTTACCAAAAGCCCACGAATAATGGCCAAAACTCGATTTTGTAGAGGACTGAAAGTTTTTTTGTTTTGATAAAGTACGAAAGCGTAAATCCCACCAGCCAACAAGCATAGTAAAATAAACCAAGGTGAAGATTGAAAAATAAATTCTGATTTCATACCCCTAACCCCTAAAGGGGAATTATTATTTTTATAGAAAGAATTAAGATTTAAATTTAGTTGTTCATAACAACTTTATAAACAACTAAATTTAAATACAATTATTTTGCCAAAGAGTAAAATATTGCAGAAACTCCCCTTTAGGGGCTGGGGGTTACATCAACATTCCACCATCTACTTGGAGGGTTTGTCCAGTAACATATTTCGACATATCAGAAGCCAAGAAAACACACGCATTGGCTACATCTTCGCCTTGTCCTGCACGTTTAAGTGGAATATTTTTCAACCAGTCTTCCAAAGCTTTTTCGTTTAACTCGCCAGTCATTTCGGTTTCGATAAAACCAGGAGCAATAGCATTTGAACGGATATTTCTTGAACCCAATTCTTTAGCCACTGATTTTGTGAAGCCAATGATACCTGCTTTTGATGCCGAGTAGTTTGCTTGGCCAGCATTTCCCATTAAACCAACCACCGATGTCATATTGATGATTGAACCACTTTTGGCTCTCATCATTGGCTTTGTGGCGGCCTTAGTAAGGTTAAAAACTGACTTTAGATTTACTCTTAACACTTCGTCCCATTGTTCCTCAGACATTCGCATTAAGAGTGTATCACGAGTAATACCCGCATTATTTACCAATATATCGAGTGTTCCGAAATCAGCCACAACATCGGTCACTAATTGCTCTGCAGCGGCAAAATCGGAGGCATCCGAACGATAACCTTTAGCTTTGATTCCATAAGCAGCAAGTTCAGCTTCAAGAGCCTGACCTTTTTCAATGCTTGATAAGTAGGTAAAAGCAACGTTTGCTCCTTGTTCGGCAAATTTCTTAGCAATTTCACGTCCGATACCACGTGAAGCACCTGTGACTAAGGCTACTTTGTTCTGTAATAAAGTCATTATTAAGAGAATATTAAATTACACGATTACGGCTCAAAATTACGGCTTAATCGTTTGAGTTTACAGAAAAACTTTGTAAATTTTCATAGAAATCAAAAAACACAGCCTATGACAGACAAAGAAATGGAATTATTTGAAAAAATTCAAGCCTTTGAATTAGACGATAATTCTGCCAGTTTCAAATTCTCCGAACGACTCGCAAGAGAAAATGGGTGGAGCAAAACATACACCCACAGAGTAATTGACGAGTACAGAAAGTTTATCTTCCTCTGCTGCATTTCCGATTCAGGCGTGACACCCTCCGACCCCGTTGACCAAGCTTGGCATTTACACCTCACCTTCACCAAATCTTACTGGATAGATTTTTGTCAGAATACCCTCGGTCAGTTAATTCACCACAATCCAACCAAAGGAGGAAATAACGAAAGAGAAAAGTTTAAAAGCTTTTATGATACATCCGAGAGTCTCTACAAAGAAAAATTTGGCATTTTCCCTCCCAACGATATTTGGCATCATTCACAAAAACGTTTTACAGAAATCAAGTTTCAACGAGTCAACCTTCACAGAAACTGGGTCATACCGAAACCAAATGTTGAAATACTCTCCAAAACCTTTCTATTTTCTTCAATCCCCTTTATTATCTTACAGGCCAATCCTACAAAAACTGCCCTAATAATTATACTTTTTTTGGCAGCTTTCGCATTCATTATGTATCTACTTGTTAAAGCATCTCAAAATCAATCAAATACCCATAATCACTCAAGTAGCAGTGGTTGTTCTTCTTGCGGTGCCTCGTACGATTCAGACGGAGGTGATAGTGCTTGTGGTGGGGACAGTGGTTGCTCAGGTTGTGGCGGATGCGGTGGTGGCGATTAAGCCTTTTGCTTTACCAGTTCTTCTCGCAATTCTTTACTTGTTTTGGTACTACCATCAGGCGACCAGCCTGGTGGCATTAAAAGCAATTTGATTTTTGTAATAAAACTTGAAGGCTTTTTGAGGTCATTCCACAAATCTATCCAAGCATGGAAAACAATATTGGCTGGCCCGCGATTTTCGAGTGGATATGTCAGACCATACCTGATTGGTAAATCATCAATTTCTTCTTGAAAAGTACCAAACATTCTATCCCAAATTGATAAACACATACCCATATTTTTATCTAAATATTCGATATTTGATGCGTGGTGCACTCGGTGCTGTGAAGGTGTCACAAATACGTATTCCAAAAGCTTATAGGGCATTTTACGAAGCTTTGGAATATAACTTGTATGTACCAAAATACCATAAATCTGAGTAATTGAATACATCACTGCCATATCAGCCACCTTGAATCCAAGCAACGATAAAGGAATAAAATAGATAAAACGATAAAGTGGCTGAAACACCGATGACCTAAAGCCAACGGTTAAATTGAATTGTTCTGACGAATGATGCGTAACGTGCGAAGCCCAGAAAAAACGGGTGTAATGGTCAACTACGTGAAGCAGGTAATACACAAAATCTTCGGCCACGAAAAGCAATAACCAGTATAAAATTGGGTTTTGAATCTCGACAAAATGAAACTGATAGACCCATGCCAAAATCCCCCAAGTGACACCCCTTGAAATTAAATCCAACCCACCATTTAAAATCATTAGATAAAGATTCGTAATGGTATCTTTAAATGTATAATAATGGCGGTGCTGAAAATTGCTCAAAAGTATCTCGCCAACGATTAATATTGTGTAAAGTGGCGTAGATGTAATGATTACTAACTGTTCTAAAGTAAGATTTTTGATGGTTTCAAACATTCTAAATACTCAAATATAGGTTATAATAGGCTACTCTTTTCCCGCTACGACTATGACAATCTCTCCTTTCACAGTACGATTGGCAAAACTTGCAATGACTTCGGTCAATGTACCACGCACATTTTCTTCAAACATTTTTGTAATTTCTCTCGAAACACAAGCTTGACGCTCCGGACCAAAATATTCAGTAAATTGTTCCAATGTTTTTACCAATCTGAAAGGAGATTCATAGAAAATCATAGTTCTTTCTTCTTCAGCCAATGCTTTCATACGAGTCTGACGGCCTTTTTTTACTGGTAAAAACCCTTCAAACGTGAATCTATCACAGGGCAAACCTGAATTTACTAATGCAGGAACAAAAGCTGTTGGGCCTGGTAAGCACTCAACTTCTATTTCATTACGTAAACACTCACGAACTAATAAAAATCCAGGGTCAGAAATAGCAGGAGTACCTGCATCAGACACTAATACGATTTTATCGCCTTTTCTAATTCTATCAATCACTTTATTGAGTGTTTGATGTTCATTAAAGGCATGATGACTCTGAAGTGGTTTCGAGATTTCGAGGTGTTTTAGTAAGAATCCCGTATTCCGAGTATCTTCCGCTAAAATCAAATCAGCTGATTTTAAAACATTGATTGCTCGTAAGGTGATATCCTCTAAATTGCCAATTGGCGTGGGTACTAATACAAGTTTCACAGATTTTTTTTCGACAAAAGTACAAATTTTTATACCTACTAACACCAAAATAAAGTAAAATATCAAAAGACAATGCAATAAAAACAGGAGTTTTTTCTCCCAAATAATCTATCTGATTACCGTTAAATAAAGTTTTGCGTTCAATATTTATATAATTTTCAAAATTTTCTGAAAATACTTGACACATAAATAAATATTATCTACATTTGAATAAATTATTTCCCTTTAATCCTAATAAATCCCATAAAACCATGTTATTAGCAGCATTAGCACTCGCAATCGGCGGAATCATGATGACTAAAGTTCGTGAGACTGAAGAACTTTACGCTCCAAAAGGCTACTTAGTAAATTTACAGTCACGCCCTCGTAATGTTTACTACTATTAGAATGTACTTTAAATAATTTTTACAGGAAGATTTCCATTAAAATCTAGTCTTTTAAAAAATATTTAAAATTATTTTTCTATACATCAAGCATATTTTTTCGGATTTTACGATAAAAAAATCTGACAATCAACACTTGAGTTATAATTGGCATTGTTTTTAACAAAGTAAATAACAAATATTACACTATAAAACGTGCAAAACTTATGTTATTACTTACAATTGCCTCACTTGCCATTGGTGGTCTTTTAATGACCCGCATGAACGAAGAAAAAGAGTTGTATGCTCCAAAAGGATATTTGGTAAGCTTACAATCACGTCCTCGTAATGTTTATTCATGGTATTAAGATTTATTTTTGCATCTTAATTTCAATAGTACATATCATAAATATGTATTGGTGAATACTTTTGCTTAATTTTTAACAAAATTTATGGCTATTTAGCTGTAAAACAGCTAGTTTTTTGTCTAAAATTTTTAAAATCGTGCTGGCTTCTTCTAATCCGATATAAAATCGGAATATATCAACTTGTGGGCTATTTTACTAGTAATGTACATTTATGCATTATCGGAGATTTGTGTCGTTTCCTTGAAACCACAGTAAGTAATTTTTGTAATGACTCACAAAATTTTCTTATTATAACTACATTTTTATTCTTTAATGCAATAGTAAACATTCCCATTGGCATTTTCATTTATTGTTTGGCAAGTTCTATTTATGGGATTTCTCCACTAAATGGTTAGTAAATACGCTCATTTTTTTCAGTATTCTCAAATAATTTAATACTTTTAGGATTATTTCAGAGATTATTTTAGCCGAATCGGCAATGTCGTAAGCAACGTGGCATTAAGCAATCATTTTGCGGAGCCAAAATATTACCAGAATACATAAATTAATCGTGGAATATTTGAGTAATTTTCTCCTTCAAGCCACGCATCTCACTAGCTACTACATCGCTAATTCTATTATGTCATTGTGTGTGGTCGACAAAATGGGTTTATATGTAAAATCTTGGTAAATTTTAACCATCAGATAAGCGGCCCAAATGTACTGAACACTTTCTATTTGCTCCCCAGCATTTACCTGCGAAACTAAAGCATTACTTATAGCTGCAGCCCCAATTCCTACTATCATGCAATCTTCACCTCCTATAAGAACAACTATTTTCGGACACAACCTATTCATAGTTAGATTATTCCCGCGAGCATAAATATATTCATCTTTTTCATTTTCAATTGCAAACTTAATCTGCATATACAACAATACTGCTCAAAATCATAGCTTTTGGTTCAATTTTACTGGCATCTTTCACTTCGGCTGCGATAAAAGTTGTATGTTGGAAACCTCCACAAGAAAAGCACACCCCAATCAAAGCAAGGCCAAATGCTGAAATTAATGATAGAATATTCGTATTTTGTTGAGAATATGTATTTATAAAATTAACATTAGTATTGGTACAGCATAGAATTTCAATAAAACCACTGACATAATACCAAGGAAGATGAAAGAAGTAAATATACTTGCAAAAAGGTTTTCATACCTAACTCCCAAAATATTCATCAATATCAGTAATTAAATTGATACAACTGAAATGACCAATTCCATACTTTCGGAAATCGGAATAAATACTTTTAAGTAAAATGTAAATACAAAACTTAATACTGCCAATGAACCAGTGTTTATTACACAATATCAACTAACCGTTTAGAAAAGCAGTTAGCTCAAGGTAAGCTTCTTTCGGATAAACATAGAAACCACCAACTCTTGATAAATTTGCAGCAATTTTGGTAAAAATCACTGCACAACAGATAGCAATGATTCCACCAAAATCCAAACTTAACGCATTAGGTCTTTGCTTGAAAGTTATATTACAATTTCTGATGGCGTACGAAAAATTCCAGGGCCGATACTAGAACCAATAGCTATCATTGTAAGACTGAATATGCTAATTTGCCTTTTTAGCGAAGTTGACATTTTAATAGTTTTATAAGGGTGAAAAGTATATCAGAATGATAGGTTTTAGGATTTTTTTATACGAAAACCAGCATTTTAAAACGAATGAGAATTAAATATATCGCATAAAGTATAAGACAATAAAAAAATATTCAATTCTCAGCCGTTTTGAATCTTAAATTTTACTCAATTTTGGCGATTTTCGTATAAAAAAATCCTAAAACAAGGCTTTTACCTAACTGCGGAGAGCTACTTAAAAACCATAAACACTTGATTATCAACAAGTTACGAACATGAGTGGAAAACTATTTTGCTGCCACTTAATTAAACAATTTATCAATCGCGGCTGCTAAATCTCGATCTTTTTGAGTAATTGTATTTCCTGCATCGTGTGTGGTCAATTCGATTTTAACAGTATTCCACACATTCGACCAGTTTGGGTGATGCTCATGTTGTTCGGCCAACATAGCTACTCTTGTCATGAATGAAAATGCTTCGGAGAAGTTTTTAAAGATGAAAGTACGAGTAAGGCGATTATCTTGTTCTTGCCACATAAAGTTTGATATGAAGTAAATTTATACGGAAGTAAAGATACAAAAAAAAGCCGAATCTTGCGATTCGGCTTTTGAAGCAGAGAGAGAGGGATTCGAACCCCCGGACCTGTTACAGTCAACGGTTTTCAAGACCGCCGCATTCGACCACTCTGCCATCTCTCTATGTTGTTGGTCACTGCCTTATTGTGATACAAAAGTACGGCGTTTTTTTCTAAATGTCAATAGCGAAACGAAAAAAATATGATATTTTTTAACTTTTTTTTCTACTCAAAATATATCTAATTGACTATCAATATTTTATAAATAAACATTTTTTAAAGTTTTTTTCTAAGCACTAAAAACAACGAACTACCGAAAAAACCTTTCTTAAATAGCCTTTCTTCAAGCTTTACAATTTGATAAAAAAAGTTATTTACAAAATCAGAAGGTACAGTTACATCTGATTTAATATTTTTTAGGTCGATTAAATTTAGTTTTAATTGGATTTGCTGTGTGAGCCTGACTACCAAAATAAGTGGAGATAACAGTAAACTCCAATAAGTATGGTGAGTGATTTTTAATGGTAGATTTTCTAAAGTCTTCTCAAAATCAGATAGTGTAAAACGCTGCTTTCCTCCTACAGCAATATCATGTGTTCCGTAGAAAACATTGAACGCATTATTGTTAGTAATGATGATTCCGTCTGATTTTAAAATTGATTGAAAAGTATGAAAAATATTCGCAATAGTTGAGTTATCAAACTGATATACGACATCATCATTTACAATTACATCAAAACTTTCTTGCCCAAATACATTTTCAAAATTGGTTATATCAGTTTGTTGAACATCGAGATTTCGTTCTTTACAAAAACTTACAGCGTCGAGTGAATAATCAAAACCTTGAATATTTTCGTAGCCATGCTTTATTAAAAAACTCATCAGTCCGCCCGTCCCACAACCAGCATCTAGAATTTTGATTTGCTTATTTGCTTGAAATCTATTCTGAATTTCCTTTAAAACTTTTTCATGCAGAATCCTGTACCACCAAAGTTTTTCTTCGGCTTCATACATCATTCTGTACTCGTCGTAATTAATAAGCATTTTTATTTGATGGTTTGGTTAGGATTTCAAGCTGGGATTACTTTTCAATGTATTGAGGAGTTTGGTTTTGTGATAAAAATGCCTTCGACACATATTCACCAATAATACCAAGTGAGGTTAACTGTACTCCGCCGAAGAAAATAAAAATTGCAATTCCCCAGTCTGGTATGACTCTAAAAATATAAAGAAGTATGAGCAGGATTGAAAGTACTAACGAAAATATACCCAAGGAAAGAATTATACGAACTGGCAGAATTGAATACCCAAAAAGGATAGTCATAAAAAGTGTGATTAATCTTTTGATAGTATAGTTCGACTCTCCTTCCATGCGAGCATTGTGCTGAACTTGAATTTTGCCTACATTATTTGTTACTCGAAATATGAGTGCATCGATGTAAGGATATGGCCCTCGGTATTTGATAATTTCTTGGACAACTTCAAAATTAATAAGCTTAAAACTCGACAGATATAAATCGGCTGGTTTTTGTAGAAGTGAGGTAGTCAGTCGATTGACTAACCAACTCCCAAAATTTCTAAAAAAATGATGCTTCTTTTCGGCATAAAAACTATATACGACATCAAAGTTTTCAGTCTCCGCTTTCTCAACTAATTTTATAATTTCGGACGGAGGATTTTGAAAATCATCATCAATGATAACTGCGTATTTAGCCTCAACATGATTCAAGCCGCACATTACTGCATTGAACTCACCGAAGTTTTTTCGGAGAGAGTAAAATTTGAGATTTGAATTTTCAGCAGCTAAAGTTTTACAAACTTTTTCGGAGTCATCAGGGCTACCGTCGTTTACCAAAATTATTTCAAATTCGTATTGTTTCAATTCGGCTTGCAAAGTCTCTACAAGATGAGCGATTGTCTTTGCTCCTTTATACACGGGTATTACGACAGAAAGTAATTTTGATTTATGTGGTATCATTAATGTATAATTGATAACTGAATATAACTTTAGTACTTGTTTATTTTTTCAATAATGTAGGTAATCTCTTTTTCGGTTAATGTAACATTGAGCGGAATACTCACTACCTCTTCATGGATTTTTTCTGCAATGGCAAAAGTACGATTGTTCCACTCTCTGTAGGCCAATTGTTTGTGCGGAGCAATCGGATAATGTATATCCGAACCAATTCCATTTTCGTTTAGATATTTTCTAAACTTTTCTCGATTCTCAACCCTCACCACAAACAAATGCCAAGCATCTTGGTTTACTGTACTGGCAGGTGGTAAAATAATTTTCGGATTAATTATTTCGGATAAATATCTATTTGCAATTTTTTGGCGAATAAAATTATCTGAATCAAGGTTCGAAAATTTAACATTAAGAATCGCGGCTTGCAATTCATCTAAACGACTATTGAGACCTTGATAATCAAAAACATATTTTTTCCCCGAGCCATAATTACGCTGTGCTCTTAGTCGTTCAGCTAGGGCATCATCATTAGTGGTAATTGCACCAGCATCACCCATTGCACCTAAATTCTTTGTTGGATAAAAACTAAACCCAGCACCATCTGCCAGATTACCAGCTTTCTTTCCTTGATAGGTTGCCCCATGAGATTGAGCTGCATCTTCAAAAACTTTTAAATCATATCTATGGGCAACTCTCATCACGGCTTCTATGTCACAGCATTTCCCGTAAAGATGAACCACTAAGATAGCTTTTGTATTTCGAGTAATTTTTTCTTCAATTTTTGCGGGGTCAATCAAGTAAGTCTCAATATCTGGCTCCACTAAAATTGGTTTGAAACCTGCCATAGTGATTGCCAAGATTGAAGCAATGTAGGTATTTGAAGGAACTATCACTTCGGAATCAGGTGGAAACTGCGAAGCCTTCAACAAAAGTACTAAGGCATCGAGCCCGTTGGCAACGCCAATGCAATGCTTTACTCCACAATATTCTGCGAAAGTTTTTTCAAACTTTTTCACTTCTTCGCCTAAGACAAACCAACCCGATGCCACTGCATTTTTTAATGCAGTATTTATCTCTTTCTCGTATGGTCGATTTATCAACTTTAAGTCAAGAAACGGAATATTCTTAATTCCCTTAGCTGGAGTTTTAGTGTTAGTTTTCAAAATACGCAAATTTTATTTACCACAAATCCCACGGAAGTCGCATCTTTCGCAAGTTTTGATTTCGGTTGTTTGGACGAATGGTATTTCTGGGTTCAATAAATCGGTAATAATTTGGGTCAAAATTTCTTCGGACTTTTCAATAAAACCAAAAATCGTTGGGTCACTTTCAAAACTCAAATTTACTTCTAATTTTTCTTTTAAATTACGGAATGAATAAATTTTAGCTGTAACACCATAATTTTCAAACTTTTCTCCACCAATGATGAGCTTTCGCTCATTCATTGATTTTGTAACAAGGTATTGGTACAACCAAAGTTGGCGTAATTTTTCTTTATCAGGGTCTCGGAGTGCTTCTTCCAAAGTTAGGTCTTTGGGAGTTTCCAAATCTTTCGCAACTACTTTTCCCGTTTTATAATCAATAACTTTTAGGGTCTTTCCTTCTCGCTCAATTCTGTCGATTCGACCAGCAATTTTTATTTTCTGATTCTTCCCAAGAATATTTTTTTCGTAGATAACTTCAATGAGTTGTTCGGCTTCAATTACCTCAATCGGAAAATTTTGAACCTCACGTTGGCTCACAAAAAAATCTTTTAATAATTGTTCGGCTACTTGTTTTAATAAATAATTCATACCCGACTCAACCACAAAACCACCGAATTTTTCTTGGTAAGCATCGTCAAGTCTTTTTTCTAACTCACTGATAATCTTTTCGATATTTTCCTCAAAAATTACTGGACCATAATCTTTGTCGATTTTTTCTAAGGTATTATGAATCCAGGTTCCGAAAACGTCCGCTCCAAAATTTTCATCAATTTCTTCTCTCTTTGAAATTTTTGCAACTTTATCGAAATAGAACTGCAATGAACATTTTAAGTAATTACTCAGCGAAGTTGGGTAAATTCCTTTTTCTGCAATAAGTTTACTTATATTCTCAAGGATTTCCTGATTCTTAAAAATCTCAATTTTATTAATTACATCTGCATCATTATCTTTCCCAAAACTTATCTTTGGATACGACAATTTAATATTTTTATTTTCTTTTACCAATTCATTTTCTATCTGTAAAATAAATCTACTCTTTTCGCTACCTCCGCCCCCAAGTCCTTCGCCATTTGGAATTACATACAAAATATCAATTTCTTTAGCTCTCTGCAATAATCTAAAAAAATGATATGACATTACAGCGTCTTGGTCGGAATGCACTGGTAGATGGTATTCGATACAGGCATCAAACGGAATCAAAGAATTTACATGTTTGGCCGATGGTAAAATTCCCTCATTCACCGATAGAATAATCACTCTTTCGAAATCCAGACATCGAGTTTCGAGCATACCCATAATTTGTAAGTTTGAAACTGGCTCACCGCTAAAGGGTATTTTTTCTTGCTTGATTAACTCATATAGAAAATGTTTGAAGCTTCTCAAACTCAAGTCTTTATTCTGAAATAGTATTTTTTCAAGACGGTGTAATATAGTAAGAAACAGATAAAGGTATTCGGTTTCGATAGCATCGTTTGAATCTCGGTAAACATTTCTGAGTTCGTCAATCAAATCATAAAATGCAAAAAGAGCTTTTTGCGGATTTTCTCCCCAACGTGAAAACAATATTTTGAAGATAGGTTCATTTTCACCTAATTCCAACATTTCATCCTGACTCAGATATACTGCGTTTCTCTTCAAAATTTCAGAAAGTGTTTTTCTAAAAACTGTTCTTTCCTGAGATTTTGCTTTAATATCGGCCGCATACTTTATTTGTTCATAACGTCTTATAAACGGATGGTTCAATACTTTGAAAATGTGCCGATGACTAAACTTTGGCATTTTTACAGTACCACCATCTCTTGTTTTAAATTCTGCAATATTTTGTTGAAGTTCAAAAATTGCGTCAATCAATGTAAATAACATTGAACCACGCAATGAAAGTCCCATCGTAATATTAAAATCGGAGATTCGTTCGTTGAGGGAATACATAACTGGCTGTAATAAATTTTCATCGGCCAGTACAATAACTGTTGGAACATCAGGGTTGTCAGCAACAGCTTCAGCATAAAGATGTCCAGCAACTTTGGTCTGAAGTGTAGCATTCTCCACTCCTATTATTCTCATCTGTTTCTCACCTTTGAGTAATTCATCGGTTTGCCAATTCCATTTTCCAAACCTACCGCTATTTTTATACGTACGCAATAGCGAGCCAGCTTTATGATTATACTCCGGACTCATAAAGTAGGTATCAGCATCCCAAAGAGTTTCGGCTCGGTTAGTTTTCACGAGGGTTTCAATAATTTTTTCTTCGGAGGCACTTAGGGCATTGAAACCGATAAAATAGTATTTTTCAAAGATAATAGAATTTTCATTCTTCTCGACCAAGAGCTGTTTAACTGATTCTGCTAAAATGCGATAGGCCATTCCTCGATATGCCAAACCTTTTTCGGTAAGCGATTTTTGCAAATCAGTATAAACATTATAAATATTTTCGAAGAGTTTGAAATATTTATCAAGAGTCGGAGTAATCTCATAAGCCTGACGGCCATTGTCTAGTTGCGAAGGGTTCCATCTTTCCAACACCTTTGCCTCACTCATGTATTCAAATATCGATTTGGGATTATCGACCAAATATAAATCAATCGTATCAAAATCACGGAGGAGTGTCGGAGCCCAAGAAATAAATCTTTCAAACTTTACCTCGGGGTCGTATTTTTTAAAAGTCTCGTACAATTCAAATAGCAAACTCACTGCATCTATCTGATTGACTCCCGACATTTGCATAACAAAATCATCAATGGCCAAAATCTCAGGCGAGATAAATGGCACATCAGAAAATTTTGAAAGTGCTTGTTTGAAATAAAAAACTGCTCTACGACTCGGCAATACCACACAAATATTTTTTAGCTGTACGAGTGGATGTTTTTCAAAAATATATTGAGCCGATTGATTAAGAAATGTCATTTTTGTTGGATTACTTTTGATTTAGAGCCAAAACCCTCAATCAAAAATACACACTTCGGCCCGAAGTAGCAAATCATTCTACTTTTTATCTAAGGCATCTTTATAGGCTTTCAGTACTCGTTCGCGAGCAAAAGAGTGGTCAACGATTGGTCGGGGATACTCAAAACTATTCAATTCTGGAATCCATTTTTTAATATACTTTAACTCTGGGTCGAATTTCTTAGTCTGAGAAGTTGGATTAAAAATTCGGAAATACGGAGCGGCATCACAGCCACTACTCGATGCCCACTGCCAACCACCATTATTGGCAGAGAAATCGAAATCCAATAATTTTTCAGCAAAATAGGCTTCACCCCAACGCCAATCAATCAATAAATGTTTTATCAAAAAACTGGCAGTAATCATCCTGACTCGGTTATGCATAAAACCTGTTGCGTTGAGCTCTCGCATACCCGCATCCACTATCGGGTAACCTGTTTTTCCTGCACACCATTTTTTAAATTCAGTTTCGTTGTTTCGCCAAACTATATTATCGTATTCTTTTCTAAATGATTTACCTTCGGCTATATGAGGAAAATGGTAAAGAATATTCATGTAGAAATCTCTCCAGATAAGTTCATTCAACCATTTTTCATTGAGAGCCAAAGCCTTCTGCGTAAGTTTTCTGATACTCACAGTACCGAAACGAAGATGAACACTCAGTCGGCTTGTTCCGAGAATTGATGGAATATCACGAACTTCATCGTATTTTTTTATCAACTCTTCTCGCAATTCTTTTTTCGGAAAAACGCTTCCTGTTTCGATAAAACCAATTTCATTCAAAGTTGGCAAATCATAAAGATTTGAATTTATGAAGTTTTGGAAGTATTGTTCGGTAGGATAAGATTTCAAATAAAAATCATTGAGTGTTTCTTTCCACTTTCTGCTGTAGGGTGTAAAAACCGTATAAGGAGTACCAGCCCCGCTTAAAACTTCATTTTTCTCAAAAATGGTTTGGTCTTTAAAAGTATAAAAAGCTATTCCATTCGTATTCAATGTTTCCCCTACCTGCTTGTCCCGTTCGATAGCATATTTTTCGTAATCATGATTGGTATAAACCTCGGCAATATCAAAATCTGAAATCAATGTTTTCCATACCTCAAGAGGAGAACCATATTTCACTAATAATGAAGAACCAAAAGATGTAAGTTGCTCTTGGATTTCGACGAGAGCATGATGGATAAACTCCACTCGCTGGTCTTTCTTATTTTCGAGTTTGTCTAAGATATTTTTATCGAAAATAAAAATTGGTAAAACTTTATATCCACTTTTTAAAGCATGGTACAAGCCAGCATTGTCTTCCAAACGAAGGTCACGGCGAAACCAAAAAATAGCTACTTTTTCTTTTGTCATTATTTATCAGTTTTTTATCTATTTCTATCCTTTTTTTGTATGCACATTAAAATAAAAACTTTACATTTGAGTAAATTGTTTGTCTAAACATCAAATTCAATCAAAATTAAAAAATAATGAAAAAACTAATTGTAACTGCTTTTTCTTTCATCACATTCGGCACTTTTGCACAAGATACACCAAGTGCCGATGCTATCATAGAAAAATATTTAACGGCCATCGGTGGCAAAGAGGCAATCGCTAAAATTCAAGATTTAACCATCAGCAGTACAAGCGAAACTCAAAGAGGTACATCAGAAACCGAAATGAAATTTAAATTTCCTGACCGTTACGCAATGTCGGTTTATGCAAATGGAAACGAAGTTATGAGTACAATATACGATGGAAATAAACTAAAAAATAATAGTAGCTTCGGAGGCGGAGGTGGCCGCCCACCGATGGAAGGTAAAGAAGCACAAATGGCAGCAATGAGAAGCAATCCATTTTCAGAAACACTCTACGATAAAATGGGAATCACTCGCACTGTTGTTGGCAAAGAAAAAGTTGGCGACAAAGATGCTTACAAACTTGAACTTACCACGAGTGACGGAAAAAAATGGAATGATTTCTATGATGTTGAGTCTGGTTTGAAAGTAAAAACATATTCAGTAAACGAAACTCCAAGAGGTAAGTTTGAAAACAATGTTTTTTATTTAAACTATAAAAAATTCAAAGGAGTTGATGTAATGCTACCTTCTCAAACCAAAAGAAGTGCAGGACAAATGGGCGAAATTACTTCGGAAGTACAATCTGTAAAAGTAAATAAGGGTCTCAAGGATTCAGATTTCGTGATTAAGGAGTAAGTTGATTTCAAATATTCAATTCTCAGGGCAGATAATTTTACGGTTATCTGCTCTTTTTTTGATTTATGAAGCATAATTTCTTTAATTTTGAAGAAAAATATTAAAAATTCAATGGAAAACCGTAGAAAAATCAGAGAAAACGAACGTCATTTAATCATATTTTTATTGGAAAAATTGGGGTCAAATACAAAACAATACCCAATCAATGAAGACGTAGAAGAGTATGAAGGTGGAAAAATGGGTAGTATAAGCATGGGAAATCCTGATATTTCTCCCTATAAAGATGACCTCATTCAAGCAAAATATGTAGATTCAGATGGTACGGAGGTCGTAATTACCCTCACGCAATGTGTGAATAATCAGCTACTTGATTTGGATTTTTGGAAAGTTGACTTCTCAAAATTGATTACCTACCCCACTCCAGAAACTTTAACTTTTGCTGATTAACTTATTTTCTAAATTCGCAAGCTGAAAACTTGTACTACAACAGTATAAAATGTTACTAAAAAAAACACTTCTTTGCTCTATACTATTATGTATTTTAGCATTCCAACATTCGCTTGGACAAGTAAATAAGGTATTATCAAAACAGATTGATTCTTTGATAAATGCAAAAACCACGAAAGCATTTAGCGGAATCATTGCTATCACCAAACACGGAAAAGTACAATATTTAGCAATTAATGGATTTGCCGATAAAGAAAAGAAAACGCCTCTTAAAAGAAACGACCAATTTGTAATTGGCTCAATTAGTAAGCAATTTACTGCCGCACTAATATTGCGTGCTTATGATGAAGGGAAGCTTAGTCTCAATAGACCAATCCGAGAATATTTGCCAAATCTAAAGCTTTCTTGGGCCGACACGGTAACAACTCATCAACTTTTAACACATACTCACGGTATTGTATCATTAAATAAACCACTTGCTTTTAAAGCAGGCACACAGTATGCCTATTCTCAAATTGGTTATGATTTAATGGCACAAATTCTTGAAAGCGTTAATAAAAAATCATTTGCTATCCTTGCCAATGAATTATTCAAGAGTTGTGGAATGAACAACACTTTTCACCCAGACTTAAAAAAATACAATAATTTAGTTAAAGGTTATACAGAGCAAGAAAATGGAAAATTAATATTTGAAACAGCAACATTTGAAAATTATCCAGCAGCAGGTGGATTTATTTCTACTGTCGATGATTTAGTCAAATGGAATGAATGGTTATACTCTGGGAAGCTATTTAAACCCGCTACTTTTGAAATGATGAAAACCAAACAACTAGGGGCGGTTCGCCAACATCCTTTATTTGGCAGAACCGAATATGGTTACGGCATTACGGTTGATGATAAAGAAGGATTATTACAACTCGGGCAAACGGGGTATACACCAGGCTTTATCTCGATGAATTTCTATTTTCCAAAAACTCATACGAGTCTTATTATTTTAGATAATTTCGTTTGGTATCCAGAGGAATTAGACAAAGCATTTAGGTATCATATAGTAATTCTGAGATTTTTAAGAAATTCTCTAAAATAATTTTGGGACAGACAGCCACTAAATTATTTTGAAGTCAGTGTGCCTGCACTACTAATTACGTATTCGTTACTATTAATCAACAAAACCACACGAGCAGGCGTAAACGAATCATCGAGACTTACTAAGATTTTCTCTTTACCATCAATGTAACCTTTTTTCTTATCGAGTTTAGCAATTACTATATTACTCTCTTCATCATATTTAGGGTCGAGTGGCGATGTATACACAATTCTACCCTCTAAATCTATATAGTGAAAATTATCATTTAGTTTTACTGCCGCCATGCCTTGGTCAAAAGCAGATGCTTTATCGAACGTTGCTGGAATAAACTCATATCCCAGTCGATTCACAAAACCATATTTTTTATTGATTTTGAAAACGGCAATTCCATCTTCAAAGTCATCCAATAAATCATACCGTGGCGAAATGACCTCTTTTCCTTGGTGGTCAATAACCCCAAATTTATTATTACGCATCACTACCGCAACTCCCTCCTTAAAACTACGAACGGTCTGATAAGTAGGCTTCACCACAAAATTTCCTTTTTTATCAATCACTCCTGCCCTATTATCTAACCTCACCGAAGCCACACCCTCATGAAATGAACTTGCTAATTCATATTTTGGCTCTATCACAACTTTACCTTTTTTATTGATATACCCAAATTTGCCATTTTTCATAAACACGGCATATTCTTCCGAGAAAGGCAACGAAAACTCAAACTGATAATCAATTACTAATTTTCCTTTGGCATCAATGTATCCGTTGTGTCCGTCTTTTCCTACTAAACCTAATCCTTCACTAAATCCCATTGCGAAGTCATGGCGTGGATAAACAACAATACGTCCATTCTTATCTATAAAACCATACTTATTCTGAAAACTCACCATAGCAAAACCATTATAAAATGGCTCGCACTTATCGAAAATCAATGGGGTAAGTAACGAACCATCTAAACGAATAAAACTATGACGATTATTCTCAGTTACAATGGCCAAGCCATCTTTGAAGTCAGAAACCATATCGTATTGACAAGGAATCTGCAAAATACCTTGTCGGTTGATAAAACCGTATTTACCACCAATATTCACCTTGGCCATTCCATCATAAAAGAAAAGTCCGATGCTTTCTCTTTTCGGAGCAACAGGTTCTTCGATATGCTCTTTTTGAGCCAAACTATCGAAATAAGAAGTAAAAAAACTAAATATCAATCCTACAAATACACTTATTCTCATAGCAAAAAATTAAAATAATCTACCCAAAACATTTTAGATATTCAGATAGAGTATTCCAAACATTATGCCAAATGTATCCGTTCAATAATTTTTAGACTTAAGCCTCAACAAAAAAGCCTCATAATTCAATCATTATGAGGCTTTTTCTATCAAAATTATATCAATTATTCATATCGAAGCGATTCGATTGGGTCGAGCTTAGAAGCTTTGTAAGCTGGGTAAAATCCAGAGATAATTCCCACCAAAACACAAACCACAAAGCCCATCATTATCCAAGCCCAAGGAATTATAAAACTACTTTTATCGCTAATCACTTTTGCAATCACATTTCCGATTCCGATTCCGAGTATAATTCCAGCAATACCGCCTAAGATACATATAACGATGGCTTCCATCAGAAACTGTAATCGAATCTTAAATGGTGTAGCACCAATTGCTTTTCTTATACCAATCTCACGTGTTCGTTCGGTCACGGAAACCATCATGATATTCATCAGTGCAATTGCGGCCCCTAAAAGTGTAATAATTCCAATGCCGAATCCGCCCACTCTCAAATAGCCCGTAACTTCCTCAAAATCTTTGGCAAGTGCATCTGAGCGTTCAATCTCAAAAGACTTTGCTTGTCCAATTGCATCTTTCCTAACCCTACGCATAACTGCCTCAGCTTCTCCAATGATATAGTCCATATCCGAAACATTCTTTACAGAAGTCGTAATATCAAATGTAAGTTTTCTATTTCCTGCAATTTGTCGGCCCGTTTCAAGTGGAACCAATGCCACACGGTCATCACCTCCACCGGTGATACTACCTTTCTTTTCCAAGACCCCAATTACTTTGAATCTTAAACCTAACAATGAAATTTCTTTATCAATCGGACTTTCCTTTGGAAAAAGTGTTACGGCCAATTCATTGGCTAGAATCACTACATTATTCGTAAAATTTATGTCATTTTCACTGATATTTCGCCCTGATGCTAGTTTATATCCTTTCATATCAAGGTAATCAGTATCAATTCCACGAACTAAACTATTCGGATTGGTCTTTACTGATTTGTATTTCAACTGTGCAGAACCTGTTACGCTCGTGAAAATACTCACTGTTGCACCCGAGTTATTCTTCTGGAAAAGTTGTTTATATTGTTTGGCTTCTCTATACTCAATCGGTGGATAATCCTTGTCATTTACTCCGCCACTTCTCCGACGAAACATTCTTGGGCCTTTTATATCAAATGAATTTGCTCCAAGCCCCGCAAAACTATTATCTACCGAACTTTGCATACCATCAATGGCAGTTAGGATACCCACCAAAGAGGTTATACCAATGGCTATAATCAAGGCAGTAAGGACAGTACGCAACATATTTCCTTTGATAGAGCGTAATCCTTCGCTGACATTTTCTTTTAAATTCATGTTTTTCTTTCAGATTTTGTACAAATTGTACCTGCATTTCAATGATACAAAATTCACGAAGAGTTTTCAAAAGCACAAACGATTAAGATAGTCGATTCAACCGCTTATCACTTTTTTAAACCTAATCAGTTCTTTTTCAGTTAAAATGATTGTAATTTTAAATGTAAGTACAAAAAATCATTGATTGGCAACTAATAATCAAAAAGCGATTTCGTTGATAATTGGTATAAAGATTGCTACATTTGAATACATAATTTTAATAGAAAATAATGAAAAAACTAACACTACTTGTGCTGTTGACTTTTTCGTTATCATCAAATCTTTTTGCTAACCGCATTCTGATTCCGATGGACGAAACCCAGCGAAACCACCTAAAAGCCTATGGAATAGCTTTTTGGTTATTGAAAACACACGGAACTGAAGTAGAATGGCTACTCAATTATAAAGGTGGTAGTTTTTTATTCACGGCATCGCAAACATTTATCAACGAATGTGTGATTCGTGGTGTGAGTTATGAGGTAATCTCAGAGGCAGAGTCACAATCAATCTTGAATGTAATTGCCTCAAATGATGCCAATATGGACGCCGTAAAGTTGAATAAGGCTCCAAAAATTGCCGTTTATTCTCCAAAAACCACCCAACCGTGGGACGATGCAGTTACGCTTGTTCTTACCTATGCTGAGATTCCGTACGATAAAATATTCGATGAGGAAGTCTTAGAAAATAAACTGCCAGAATACGATTGGCTCCACCTTCACCACGAGGATTTTACAGGACAGTTCGGAAAATTCCTTCGTATGCGTGGCCAAGCTTGGTATCAGGAGCAAAAACAGGAAGCTGAAATGATTGCCAAGAAGTTTGGCTATACAAAAATCCCAGATTTGAAATTAGGCGTTTCAAGAAAAATCAGAGATTTTGTTTTCGGTGGTGGGTATATGTTTGCGATGTGTAATGCAACCGATACTTTTGATATTGCACTGGCAGCCGATGGAATTGACATTGTGGAAGCCCCTTACGATGGAGATGGAGCTGACCCTAATGCTGAAAGTAAATTAAAATATGATAATTGCTTTGCTTTCAAAGACTTCAGATTGATTACAAATCCTTATGAAATGGAGTTTTCGAGCATTGATAATCAGCAAGAAGAGCGTGGCGTAACCGAAAATAATGATTATTTTTCATTGTTTCAATTTTCAGCAAAATGGGACCCAATTCCAACTATGCTTACACAAAACCACGCAAATTTGATTAAGGGTTTCATGGGACAAACAACGGCTTTCAAGAAACAATACATCAGACCAGATGTAATTACACTTGCCGAGAATCGCTCGATTGGTGAAGCTCGATACATTCACGGAACCGCCGGCAAGGGCTTCTGGACATTTTATGGTGGCCACGACCCAGAAGATTATCAACACTATGTAGGTGAAGAGCCAACTGACTTGAATCTTCATCCAAATTCGGCAGGCTATCGTTTGATATTAAATAATGTACTATTCCCCGCGGCAAAGAAGAAAAAATTAAAGACCTAAAAACTCCAAATAAACAAGTACCCGCCTCACTTCGGTAATCGAAGTGGGGCTTTTTTATGTGCTGGTCAAAACTACTTCGGTAAGGTTTTGAAACTTGACGATATTACTGAATATTCAAAAACGATCTATTTGCAATTTAAACAGATTATTTCTGCTATTTTAAACTTGTTTTTGTTCTCATCAACTTCCACGCAATAATCAATAATTGTATTTTTCACTTAATGGTTTTGGTTATTAAGTAAAAAAAACAAATTAGACTTCTATTGCGGTTGCTCAAAATCAACGATGAAAAGGTTCTGAAACTTGCCGTTGTTAAAAATAAAAAAGCCCTACTCATAATATGAATAGGGCTTCCTTCTATACTTAAACTTATGTATTATTTACATTTACCTTCGCCACCTTCTGTGCAACAACGGTTGTAGTTTTTGCTTAAAGCTTTATACTGCTTTTCAGTAAGAGAAACATACAATTTGTTATAATCACCAAGACTTACATCTTGTTTTGTGAAATTATATGTCATTTTAACAGGAACATTGATATTTTGGTCAGCTGGTGCTACACCATCTTTAGTACAAACACTAAGGATTTTTGACAGATCACTACCACCAGAAGTTGTAAATTCATAAGCTGACTTTACAGGTACTTGGAAACTTCCAAGACAAAGATACTTCTCTGGTGTTTCACCTTTATCAAGTTTACCAGTCTTTTTGTATACACCAATAATCGTAACATCATTAGTGGCACTTTTCACACTACCATCTTTAATTTCAGTTTTTCCTAAGAAATTAATTTTTTGGTCAGCACATTTAGTTTCACCTCCACCAAATGAAGTAGAAGCACTCTCTGTGGCAGTACTTGAAGTTACTTTCTTTGAAGCCACTTCGAGATTTGGAGCAGCCGTAGTTGTTACGTTAACGGCTTTATATGCTTTACTTAAAGCTTTGAATTGATCTTCAGTTACATTCAAATATAGTTTTTCACCATCACCTACTAAAACATCATTTTTAGTGATTTTATAATTCAAATTCATCGGTAAAGATAAATTCATTGCTGCAGGAGCTGAATTGCCTTCCGTACAAACTTCAACAGTTTTTGAGAACTGTGTTTCTCCTTTCACATTGAAATCATAAGTAGAACGAACTGAAACTGGATAAGAGCCCAAAAGTAAACCTTTCGTACTACCTGAGGCAGTATTTACTGCAACAATTTCCATAGTTTTGCTTGTTGTCATAACATCACCACTACTTACTTGGCCACTTCCTGTAATATTGATTGTTTGTGTTTTACAAACCATCACAGGTGTAACCACAACTGGAGTAGTCACTGGAGGAACATAAGATGAAACTGGAACAGGATATTTAGATGGCACGTAGAATGCATTACCACATTTTTTCATGATATAGATAAAACATTGGCTTCCTTTTGCATAGACTTTAAATGTCGGAAATTCGTTTCCTAATACCGACCAAGCATATTTATGACCACGAGCGTAAGCTCCCATCCAACCATAAGTACCTGCAGGAATAATTTCAGGGATAAAAGTGCTACTTGAAATAGCAGGATCGGAGAACCCTTTATAACCTAATGCCTTAAACAATTTGTCAATTTCAACTCTACTATTTTTAGTATTTTGGCTGTAAATTGCTTTCATGTGTTCGTAAGCTGAAACACCTGTATGCTCAGGTATTTCTCCAAATTGTGGGCTTGTGCCAAGAACTTTAAGCTCAACTGGCTTCTTTTTTGACGCTCCTTTAAACACTGAGTAAGGAAGTATGTCACATCGTAAGTCACGTAGCTGGGCAATCCCTACAAAAGGTAATAGAATTGCTAAAGTTAGCACGGAAATTAGTTTAGATTTCATTTTGGTTAATTGTTAAGATTTCTGTTTGAAAAATACTCCAATCAGGTTCTAAATTAAGTTTACAGAAATAGTATATATTAAAATTTTGTGCCAATTTATGAAAAAAATACCTTTTGACAAGCTAAAATCGCATAAAATTTATTGTCTGAGTATCGACTATCATAAAAGAACTGTACCACCAGCAGTAATTTTTTATAACAATGGCATCATCTAATTTTCAATAATAATCTTATCAGAACTACTATTTACAATTTGGCAGTACCAAACAAATATAAAAATAATCGATCTCTTTAAAACGAAATTCGGTAATTTGCCGTTTAGAAAGGGCAGTTACACAGATAATGCACGCTTATATTTAACTTACATTTAAATCAATATTAAAATTCATGAAAATCAGTAAAATTTTATTGGTTTGTGCTTTAGCAGTAGCCCGTCAAGTTGAAGCTCAAACGATTTCTAAATATGACCATCGCGAAGCCTTTAATCCACTATTCAACTTTATGCCAGGAACGGCCTATCGGAGTGGAACTGGAGCACCGGGCCCAATGTATTGGCAAAATAAGGCTGATTACAAGATAAATATTAAATTAGATGAGGAAGCCAATTCATTATCAGGTGATGTTGAAATTACCTACAAAAATAATAGTCCAGACAAATTACCCTTTTTATGGCTCCAACTCGACCAAAATCAATTTAGTAATGATTCAAGAGGGGGAAAAACAACTACCATTGCAGGTGGACGCTTTGGAAATACTGGGTTTGATGGAGGATACACAGTTCAATTTGTAAGTGTTGAAAAAAATGCTCAAACTGGGAAAAAAATTACCACACGCTCGGTTTATGCCGAACATCTAACCGATGATACGCGTATGCAAATTCGCCTCTCAGAACCAATGCTTCCTAATGAAGAGGTTAAAATAAAAATTTCGTATGCTTTTAAAATTCCTCGATATGGCTCAGATCGTATGGGTAAACAAGAAACACAAGAAGGAATAATTTACGAAATTGCCCAGTGGTATCCAAGAATGGCCGTTTATGATGATATCGAAGGCTGGAACACCTTACCTTATCTGGGTGCTGGTGAATTTTATTTAGATTATGGTGATTTTGAGTATAATATTACTGTACCATACAATCACATTGTTGTTGGCTCAGGAGAATTAATCAATCCTACGGAAGTACTAACAGCCGAACAGATTAAACGATTGAATCAAGCAAAAAGCAGTGATAAAACCGTAATCATCAGAAGTGCCGAAGAAGTTAATGATGCCAAATCTCGACCACGTACTGACGGCACATTAACTTGGAAATTTAAGTGCAAACAAGCTCGTGATGTAGCTTGGGCAACCTCAAAGGCTTTTATTTGGGATGCTTGCAAAATCAATTTACCGAGTGGCAAAACCTCTTTGGCACAGTCGGTTTATCCGAAAGAAAGCAATGGAAATGACGCATGGGGGCGTTCATCTGAATACGTAAAAGGCTCGATTGAGTTTTATTCAAAATATGTCTACGAATATAGTTATCCAAGTGCAGTAAATGTTGCGGGAGTTGTTGGTGGAATGGAATATCCAGGAATTGTATTCTGTGACTATCGAGATAAAAACGAGAGCCTTTGGGGGGTAACTGATCACGAATTTGGTCATAACTGGTTTCCAATGATTGTGGGTAGCAATGAGCGTAAATATGCTTGGATGGATGAAGGGTTTAATACATTCATCAATAGTCTTTCCACGAAAAACTTTAATAATGGAGAATATTACAGCCCTGAAAATGTTCGTCAGATGACTCCTTATTATTATGACCGTGATCCTATTGCAAATATTCCAGATGTTATTCAAGACAATAATTTAGCCATTGCAGCTTATATGAAGCCCGGCTACGGTCTTACAATGCTCCGAGAATTGGTATTAGGAGAAAAACGTTTCGACTATGCTTTTAAAGAATATGTAAACCGTTGGGCATTTAAACACCCAACGCCTCTAGACTTTTTCCGCACGATGGAAGATGCAGCCGGCGAGGATTTAGGATGGTTCTGGAAAGGATGGTACCTAAACGACTGGAAAATAGACCAATCAGTAAAAGACGTAACTTATGTGCAGCAAGATGCAACAAAAGGCTCTGTTATTACGATTGAAAATTTAGAAAAAATGCCAATGCCGGTTACACTCGAAATCAAAGAAGTGAATGGAGCAAAGAAACGAGTGCAATTACCTTATGAAATTTGGCAAAGAGGTAGCACTTGGAGTTTCAGACACGATTCTAAATCTGCAATTGAGTCTATCGTTATTGACCCTGACAATAAATTGCCAGATGTCAATACGAGAAATAACCAGTGGAAGCCCTCTAAGTTGGCTATCCCTCAACCCAACTAAGGAACCGAAATAGTCACCCTCGAACGGTGGCAAATGCCTCCAAGTGGTGGATTGAATTTTGAAACATTGACCGTAACTGATTCAATGTGAGGAAATTGCAATTTTATAACTTCAATTATTTTATAAGCTATATGCTCAAGTAGCCGATGTTTTTCTTTCATAACATCGGCTACTATTTTATAAACATCTTCGTAATTGACAGTAAACTTCAATTTATCTTCCTGTGCTGCACGGCTCAAATCGGTCGTAATTTCAATATCAATAGAAAACTTACTTCCTATTTTTTGTTCTTCATCATAATATCCATGATAGGCAAAAAACTCAAGACCTTCGAGCGATATAACTCCCATATAAAACTTCGTATTTTAAAAATAAATTAATAATAGCTATATTCTGTGAATGGAATAAAAAAAGGTTCAAGAAGCATCTCTTGAACCTCCCAAAATTTTTTTTTTCGATTATAAATTATCAAAAAATGAGCTTCCTGTCGAGCTTTCATTCTTTGCAATTATATCGTTTAGTGTAGGCAGAGGCGTGTTATCTTTAATTTGTACGTCATTTTTTTCCACCATTGCTTTTCTTATTGCGGCCTTCACTTTATTAACTTTTTCCAGCATTTCTTCTGTAATTGACTCAAGATTATTCTCCACTGGTGGATTTATTTGAGTACTCGGTGAAGTATGCCCTTCTAAATTCGGATCAACAACAATAGACTGCGTAGATGAGGTTTCTTCAACAACTGAATTTGATTCGAAAGCAGGCTTCTCTACTACTAAAGTATCTTCCAGCAATTGTTGATTGTTTATATTAGCCTCAACTGCTTCTTCACCTTTTTTCGGCTCTCTTCCACCAACTAGGTAAAACTTTAAAGCCTCTAAGTCATTCCAACGCCCTTCAGCTGCAAGTTTCGCTTGTTGAGTCCATGTACTTGGGTCATGTCGTGCAAACTGTGGGCCGGCATTGTCAAGAATTTCTTGTATTTTGTACACTGGCGTTATTGCCAAATCTCTAAAAGTAAAAATTCCCGAATCGTATAGAAGCATGGCTATTTTCGGCCCAATTCCTTCGATAATATCTAATTCATCGGCTTTTGGTGTTGGTATCGTTTTCTCAACCTCCGGCTCAATATAGTTATTCACTGAGGATGAAACGATTGTCGCTGGTACTTCTGGCATTTCTACCTGAGTGTCTTCAATAATTTCTAGTTCCTCAACAATTATTTTTTCGTCAATAATTTCTTCAACTAAAGGTTCGGTGACTTGTACGTTAACTGGAGCAGCCTCTTCTGCAATTTCATGATTTATTTCAGGTAACAGACTTGGAATATCAGCTTCCACTGAATCAGTGGTTGGCTCTACTATCTCTCCTGTTTCATTCACTACAGCAATTTCTGACTCTACAGATTCGATGATATCAACCGCATTTTCGGGCTCGATAACCTCAGGATTTGTCTGTTCTTCATCTGTAAGCATCGAGGTTGCTTCTTTGAATTTCGCCTCAACGCCCTCTTTATCAAATTTATCTTCAAATCGTTGAACATGCTCAAGAGTTGCGGTTGAAAGGCTACGCATCTGTACTAAAAGATTAGTCTTATAGTGATCCATCGCACGGAAATCTCTTTCCAACACTTTCACATCGCCCAGCACTTCTTCTTTGATATACCTTGCACGCTCTTCGGCTTGTCTGACGATGAGATTTGCTTTTTGTTGAGCCTCCATCAAAAACTTTTCTCCCTCTAACTTGGCCTCTTGTAGGTGTTTGTCAGCTTGCTGATTCGCCTGTTCGGTTATCATCGTACTAGTATCCTCAGCCGTTTTTAGAGTTTTGAATAGCGTCATTTCTATCTCACGCAACTTATTTGCTTCTTTTTCTGCTATTTCTAGTTGCATTCTTAGCATTTTGCTTTCATTGAGTACTCTTTCCCACTCCTGAGAAAGGTTACCCAAAAAGCTATCTACTTCTTCAATATTATAGCCTCTAAAAGTTTTTTCAAATTCATGCTGGCGTATTTCGAGAGGTGTAATCTTCATTTTTAAAAATGTTTTAGGGAATTCTGAAACGTTTTCTGATGACTGAGCAGTAGGTCTCTGCCCTTTTCGATTGCTGAAATACTCAAAAAATAATATTTTCAATCAAAAATTAAATTAAATATAAGTTAATCAGCAAAAGTAACAAAAAAAGTATGTTTAATATTTAAAATTTAATACATTTATTCAAATACAATGCCATTTAATCGATTTAGAAATTTAGTTCCCAAACCGAAATAGTGCGATCATCACTTGCTGAAACTATCTGATTGTTGAATTTTGTCCAAAGAACTTTATTAACTGATGTACCATGCCCAGCGTGTCTGGCTCGGTCAATTACCTTTAAAAGTTTAAAGCTTTCCGCGTTCCAAATCTTCACAGATTTATCCATGCTGCAAGTGGCAAAGTATTTATAATCAGGGCTGTAAACAATATCATTAATGGCAAAAGTATGAGCTACTATTTCCTTTTCTAAAGCATATTTTTGCTCAACATCCCAAACTTTTAATCGGGCATCTCTACTACCTGAAAGCAAATACCTAAAATTAGGAGAATATTTTAATGTAAAAACTGAGTTAAGGTGAGCTTCTATGACTTGTTTTAACTGGTAAGTCTGCAAATCAAAAATTTTAATGGTGTTATCGCTAAATCCAACAGCAAACTCTCTTTCGACCGGATTGATCGATATACATCGAGCACTCATTTCTGAGGCTTTTATATGCTTAATAAAATTGAGGTTGTCACAATCAATAATCGAAATCACGCCATCTCCACCAGCAACAAACGCTATGTTTTGGTAAACCTGTATGTCAAAATAATTAGTTGGAGCTAACTTTAAGGTTTTAAGTTCTTTTTTTGTTTCGATATCAATTACATGAATTCCTTCAAAGTTTTCTATGATCCATAGATGATTTTCGGCTGGTATGTAAACCATTGAATAAACCGAATGCCCAACTTTCGCTATCATTTCACCAACATCTGGCTTTTGCAAATTCCACCTTACAACAAAACCATCACCCGCAGCCGAAAAAAAACGGTGGTTTTCATTTGTGTTTTCTAATGCATAAACGCAATCTCTATGCCCAGTAAACGTATCAATTTTTTCAACTGTTATCATATACGATTCTCAATATTTGCCCATTAAATTACTTTTTTGAAAATATCGAGGAAACAAAATAATAAATATGACTATTTGAGTTTATTACTGTAAAAAGCAGAACTAAGTCATAAAAAACACTAATTTTGCATGCAAAATTAATTCATTAAAACTTCATTCTTACACAATCACATGAATTTTTCAGCCGAAACAGAAAAAAAAACAGTATTTGATACTGTTGAGAAAAACATATTGGAATTAGGATTCAAAATCGATAAACAAGATCAGAGTCGTCCGTGGGGTGGCTTTTTTGTTTTAGACGAATCTCAAGCTCCACAGTTTATACAAACTTACTTCCCTCACTTATCTCTCAATGATTTTGGGGTTGGACAAAAACTTAGTCCGAAAATTTTAGTTGTTGCTCCACAAAAACGTCTTTCGTGGCAATATCACTTCCGCAGAGCTGAAATCTGGAAAGTTATTGGTGGTGTTGCAGGCGTCGTAACCAGCGAAACTAATGAAGAAAACGAACTTCAAACATTGCCAATCGGGACCATCATTAATCTTAAACAGGGTGAAAGACACAGATTAATCGGACTCGATAGCTGGGGAATTATTGCTGAAATTTGGCAACATACCGATGCTGAAAACCCTTCTGATGAAGATGATATTGTAAGAGTCCAAGACGATTTTGGTAGATAATATAAGGAAGGCTTCCCTTTGAGGGAAGCCTTCCTTTGTTATACTAATTTATCAATCTTCTATGATAATTCACTTGACCAAGATGATAATTAAGGTGTGAAAGTAAATGAATTAAAAAAAATTCATTTGTATCATTGCCCTCGTAAAACTCTGTGGTGTGCTTTTGTGCTAATACTTCGGCAGAGATGCTCGGCAGAACTTCATGGAGCATTAATCTAGTCGAATTTACCCTTTCAATCAGAATTGCTTTAGGTATATTTTTATCAGAAAACTCCAATGGCCTATCTCTTACGTAATTGGTGCCACCTAATTGATGCCCAATATAATGGTTTAGATTACCAATCAAGTGCAAACAAATATTGCCAGCTGAATTATTGATTTCGGATTCAATTTTCCATAAATCAATCTCATTTTTATAAGACTCAATTTCTTCACATAAGCGTCTCAAATCACGATCATAAAGTTTAATTAGAGAGTTAAGCATATTTTATCTTTTTCTACCAATACATTAATTAATTAACGCCAGTTCCATAAGTACATAGTCCTTTCCATTTTTTCGGATAATATCAGAAGCTACTTTCATTCCAAATCGTTGATAAAACTCGATGGCAGATACTCGGGCATTACATTTTAGATTTACTAGTTGCATTTGTTTTGCCTCAGTTATTACATGATTTAATAGCTTTGATCCAAAACCTCTTCCCTGAAAATACTCATCAGTGGCAAATTTTCTAAAATGTCCTTCATTACCATTTACAAATAAGGAAATCACAGAAACCAGAATCTCCTTTTCATAAACACCAAAATGTAGTCCTTCTTCATCGTTGAGAAGGACTACAAATTCGAGTGGTTTATTTGGCCACATCACTTTATGCCTTAGCGGCCAAGTATCAGAAGCTTCAATTTGTCTAATTTCCATCATTATCTACTGGTATATGCCTTGTAATATTTCTGTGCTTGTGGCATTTGTTTTTCTAAGTCAGCAATACGTGTTTCGTCGGCTGGGTGAGTCGAAAGCATTTTTGGAGGCTTCTGTGATTTCGCACCTGCTTCTGCCATTCTTTTCCAAAAATCTACGGCATTTGAAGGATTATAACCAGCCATTGCCATAAAAATAAGACCTAATTTATCGGCCTCAGATTCTTGGCGTCGGCTATTTGGCAAAACATAGCCAAGTTGAGAGCCAACCCCTAACACTTGTCCGGCTATTTCCATGACTTGTTGATTCCCGGTTGCAACTCCTGCACCTACAGCTCCGATTTGTGTGATACCTTGAGCAGCTAAAGCCTGACTCATTCTTTCACGACCATGACTGGCAATAGCGTGAGCGATTTCGTGTCCCATTACAACAGCAACACCTGCTTCATCCTTGCAAATTGGTAAAATACCAGTATAAAAACAAACCTTCCCACCAGGCATACACCAAGCATTTAACTCTTTATTTTGAACTAATTTAAATTCCCATTGATACCCATCAATTACTTGACTATAATTATTCTGAATCAAATAATTTTCTACTGCCGTTTTGATTCTTCCACCTACACGGGCAATCATTTCAGCATCTCTATTATTTTGAGATACCACTTTAGATGTATCCATGAAACCTTTATACTCAGTGAAGCTCATAGTCATCATTTGTTCGTTAGATACTAAGCCAACAAATTGTTTGCGATTAGTAAGTGGTACTCGCTGGCATGCCCATATAATTATCACTAAACCTAATGCAGTGATCGAAGATTTAAAAATTGTTCTCATTGTTTTCTATAATTAAAATTTACTTTTAGACGTTTTATTGTTAAAAAAATCACACTTATGAAAAAGTATTTTTCTGAAAACTAAAAAAAATTATGCCAAGCTAAGGGTGCTTACAAATGATTTATTGCCTATTTTTGTAAACAGAATTGAAATTTTTCCTTGCAAATATTGTCAATTCATCCGAAAGTCTTTCTTCAAATTTTATAATATTTTTTCATGAAAATCATCGCTATTGGTCGAAACTACGCCGAACACATCAAAGAACTTAATAACGAACGACCTGACGAACCCGTTATATTCACCAAACCCGAAACGGCAATTCTACGCGACGGAGAGCCATTTTATTATCCTGATTTTTCACAAGACATTCATCATGAAGTTGAGATATTGGTTAAAATCAGTAAAATGGGAAAAAACATTGAGGAAAAATTTGCCCATAAATACTACGATGAAATAGGAATTGGTATTGATTTTACAGCTCGTGATATTCAATCTAAATTAAAAGCAAAGGGTTTACCGTGGGATTTAGCCAAAGGATTCAATGGCTCCGCTCCTATTTCAAATTTTGTTCCTAAATCAAAATTTGCAGATTTGACAAACCTAAACTTTCACTTGGACGTCAATGGTCAGCTGCGTCAAGAAGGCAATACTTCAATGATGCTCTATCCGATTGATACCATCATTGCTTTTATCTCAAAATACTTTACCTTAAAAACCGGAGATATTATTTTCACTGGAACTCCAGCAGGTGTTGCGGCTGTAAAAGCTGGCGATACGCTAACTGCTTACATCGAGAGTGAAAAAATGTTAGAATTTGAAGTAAAATAATTGGGGATTCTGGCATTCAGATGCTCTGATCTGATTTAAAACATAAATAAAAGAAGTTAAAATATTTTACATATTAATAAATCCCTTACTTGGGGTTATGGGTACTTATGATTATTACACGTATTTTAAGCACGCTTTTGCTCATAACCTATTTATTATCGGATACCTCTTCAAATAGAGTTTTTGCCCAAAGAAGAAAAAATAATCAAAAACAAGAATATCCACAAGGCTATTTTATGTTTCCGATTCAGCCGGGCCAGCAAGCATCATTATCAGGTGGTTTTGGCGATCTACGCACAAATCATTTTCATGCAGGTGTCGATATCAGAACAGGAGGAGTAGAAGGCTATCAGGTATATGCGGCAGCCGAAGGTTACGTTTCAAAGATTAGAGTAATGCGTGGTGGCTATGGGAATGTTATTTATATTACACACCCCAATGGCTACACGACGGTTTATGGTCACTTGAAAAACTTTAATGCTCGAATCGAACAATACGTTCGTCAGAGAGAATATAATCAGCAAGTTTGGGATATAGAGCTTTCACCATCTCCAAAAGACCTTACGGTGAGGAAAGGCGAAATTGTAGGAATTGGTGGTAATACTGGTGCATCAGGTGGGCCGCACCTCCACTTTGAAATTCGTGATGAAGCCGAAAACGCCATTAATCCTTTAAAATTTGGTTTTTGGGAAATTCAAGATTCGCAAGCTCCTGTCATTGAGCGAGTTATCTTAAAAACTCTTAATGCCTATTCACGCGTAAATGGCGAATTTGGCCGAGTTTCTATTGCTCCTACTCGCACCGCAGATGGTAACTACACCATTCCAACTATTGTTAAAGCCCATGGTACAATTGGTCTCGAACTCAATACCTATGACCGTAGCCAAAACTCTCCATTTCGTTTGGGAGTAACTGACGTTGAGGTAAAAATCGATGGAAACACCAGCTATAAACTTAGCTTAGAAAAAATGCCATTTGATATTTCGAAAGACATCAATGTACATATTGATTATGACATTGCCGAAAGTAATGGCGTTAGAATTCAGAAATGCTATGTTGCGGATGGAAATCGTCTTTCAATTTACGAAACTGACCAAAATCAAGGCAAAATTGTTATAAAAGATAAAGAAATCCACCGAGTTTCGGTTGAGGTGAAAGATACCTACGGCAATACTTCAATTATGAATTTTTCGATTCAGGGCGACCAACCCAATGAAACTTTTACCGAAGAATTAGCCGAAGAAAGTAATTATTCAGGGAATATATCCACCTCAATTACTGAAAATACATTGGCAATAAGAGCAAAAAATGCAAAAGCACCAGCCGCAATTCTACAGTACAAAGGCATACCAACAGCCGTTCCGCTAGCTTACCGTCGAGGGCCTGAATCAGTTTATTTACATGATTTGAACAAAGGCATTGCCGATTTTATTCAAGTCGAAAACAGTTCTGAAAGATTAAACATTAAGCAAGAAGTTTTACCGCAAAAGGGTCAGTATTATTCAGAACCTAATTTAAATATTGATTTTGCGGATGCCCTTTATGATACTCTATATCTAAAAACTACAATAGGTGGAAATCGTCTTTCGATAAATACCGAAAAAATTCCACTTAAAGATTTTATAACTGTAACTTGGACTCCATCGGGAGTGGCAGCCTCTCCGAAAACAGGTGTCTATTATGTAAATGATGGTAGAAAATATTTGGGAGGTACATGGCTCGGCAATCAGATTCAGTTCAAGACCAAAGAATTAGGCGATTTCCAAGTGTTTACTGATTACGAAGCTCCCAATATTAGACCGGTAAGAATTGATTCAACCGAATTGCGATTTACGATTTCAGATGCACTTTCGGGTATCAAAAACTTCAACTGCTATGTAAATGGCCGCTGGGTATTGATGGACTACGAATATAAATCTAACCGCATTTGGTCAATAAAACTTGATGAGTCAGAAACATTTAACGGTGATTTGAAGTTAGAGGTAACAGATAATGTAGGTAATTTGGCTGTTTATGAAGTCGATATCGACGAATTTATTGCCACACAAAGAGCCATAAAAAAAGTTACGAAGAAGTCATCATCGAAGAAAACCTCAAAAAGCAAGAAAAATGTCTCTAAAAGTAGGAAGTCCAGCTCCAAAAATTCAAGCAAAAAATCAACTAGGAAACGTCGTTAATTTATCAGATTATTTAGGCAAAAAAGTAATACTATACTTTTATCCCAAAGATTCCACACCTGGTTGCACCGCACAGGCATGTAGCCTTCGAGATAATTATGAAACGCTTTTGGCAAAAGGATATGTAGTTTTAGGTGTAAGCGTTGACGACGAAAAATCGCATCAAAAATTCATAAAAAAATACGAGTTACCATTTGATTTGCTGGCCGATACCGACCAAAAAATTGTGAATGATTATGGTGTTTGGGCCGAAAAATCAATGTATGGCCGTACTTACATGGGTATCGTACGCACAACTTTCGTGATTGATGAAAAAGGTATCATCGAAGAAATCATTCAGAAAGTAGATACAAAAAATCATGCCGAGCAGATATTAGGATAAACCCAAACAGCTGATTTTTAACACGATAAACCTTTCAAAACACAAAAACCTCACATTCGTGAGGTTTTTGTGTTTTGAAAGCAAGATGTATTGCTTACTTTTGCATAATACTAAGTAAAATATTCCTTTTTTATATTTTTTTATTACTTTTGTATTAATTGTATATTTGACACTTAATAATTATTTGTAAATGCAAACCAAAGAATTACAAGACATCGCTTCGCAGGTACGTCGAGACATCGTTAGAATGGTTCATGGCTGTCAATCAGGTCACCCAGGTGGTTCATTAGGTTGTACTGATGTAATTGTTGGACTTTACTTCCAACAAATGAAAATCAACAACCGTAAAGGTAAAGGCGGATTCCTTACTTTTAACATGGACGCCACAAACGAAGATTTATTTTTCCTTTCAAATGGCCATATTTCGCCTGTTTTTTATAGCGTTTTGGCTCACAGAGGCTATTTCGATAAAGCAGAATTGGCTACTTTCCGTAAAATAAATTCACGTTTACAAGGTCACCCGACTACGCATGAGCATCTTCCAGGTATCCGTATTGCGTCAGGTTCACTCGGACAAGGCTTGTCGGTAGCAATTGGTGCAGCATTGGCGAAACGTCTGAATGGCGAAAAAACTACGGTTTATTGCCTAATGGGCGATGGCGAGCAACAAGAAGGACAAGTTTGGGAAGCAGCACAAGCCGCTCCGCACCACAAATTGGACAACTTGGTTGGTATCATCGACTTAAACGGACAACAAATTGACGGCCCGACTGAAAAAGTAATGTCGAACCGTGATTTGAAAGCTAAATACAAAGCATTCGGCTGGAATGTAATGGAAATCAAAGATGGTAATGACATGGAACAAGTAGTAGCGGGTTTGCGTAAAGCAAAACGTTTATTGGGCAAAGGTCAACCAGTAATGATTTTATTAAAAACTGAAATGGGTGCTGGCGTTGACTTCATGATGGGAAGCCACAAATGGCACGGTGTAGCTCCAAACGACGAGCAATTGGCAGCAGCATTGGCTCAACTACCAGAGACTTTGGGAGATTATTAAACCAAATCAATACTAAGTTTAAGTTATTCAAGAAAACCTCTCCAATCAAACACTCATTGATGATTGTTTGAAAAACGATATTATAAAAATGACAAAATATCCATTTACCGAGAAAAAAGATACACGCTCTGGATTCGGAGCGGGCATGACCGAGCTTGGTCGCACAAATCCTAATGTCGTGACACTCTGTGCCGACTTAGTGGGTTCATTGAAAATTGATACGTTCATCAAAGAAAACCCTGAGCGTTTTATCCAATGCGGTATTGCTGAGGCAAATATGATAGGTGTAGCGGCTGGTTTGACAATCGGTGGAAAAATTCCGTTTGCTACAACTTTCGCTAACTTTGGTTCGAGCCGTGTATATGACCAAATCCGTCAGTCAGTAGCTTATTCTGACAAAAACGTTAAGATTGCCGTTTCACATGCTGGTCTCACATTAGGCGAAGATGGTGCAACTCACCAAATCTTAGAAGATTTAGCCATGATGCGTTCATTACCAAATATGACAGTTATTAATCCTTGTGATTTTAACCAAACAAAAGCGGCCACAATCGCCGCTGCCGAACACGAAGGTCCAGTTTACTTACGTTTTGGTCGCCCAGTTGTGCCAGTTTTCACAGCTCCTGACCAAAAATTTGAAATCGGAAAAGCATGGATGGTTTCGGAAGGTAAAGATGTAAGTATCTTTGCAACAGGTCACTTGGTTTGGGAAGCAATTCAAGCGTGTGAAATTTTGGAAGCAAAAGGCATCAGTGCTGAAATCGTTAATATTCACACTATCAAGCCTCTAGACGAAAAAGCTATCTTGAAATCTGTTCGTAAAACAAAATGCGTAGTTTCGTGCGAAGAACACCAAATGAATGGAGGTTTGGGCGATGCAATTGCTCAGACTTTAGCGAAAAACTTTTTAGCTCCACAAGAATACGTAGCGGTAGATAATTCATTCGGTGAGTCTGGAACTCCTGCTCAATTGATGGAGAAATACGGCTTAAATGCTGCAACAATCGTTGAAAAAGCATTGAAAGTGATTGCAAGAAAAGGATAATACTTACATACTCAATAAAAAGTGCTGATTACATACCAAGTAATTAGCACTTTTTTATTTTTAGCAAAAGTAGCAATTAAACTGAAAGTTTTTTTTTACCGAGCGTCGGTCGCCACGGAGTTGCCCGGAGTTTCACAGAGTTTTGCTATTTTTCCTTGTATAACTCCGTTTCGTACTTCGTGTTCCTCTGGCAAAACAGTGTCAATTAAATTGTTCTTAATACTTATTCATTTTTAAATTAAACTTTGGGCAATTTAATCAGTCAAACCAATATCAAAGATTTTTTTGTATGATCTCCGATTCGGAACTGCTATTACAATTTCAAGACGATTTAAAACGTCAGGAAGCATTTACTCAACTGATAAAAAAATATCAGCAGAAAATCTATTGGCATATTCGTAAGATGGTAATCGACCACGACGATGCCGACGATGTTGTGCAAGAAACCTTCATAAAAGTTTGGCAAGGCCTGCAAAACTTTAGAGCTGACTCACAACTATATACATGGATTTACAGAATTGCTACCAACGAGAGTCTAAATTTTTTACAAAAAAAACGTCGTCAGAATCACGTACCACTCGAAAACGACGATAGTCTTGATTTGCTCAATACGCTTGAAAGTTCGATAAGTCAGGATTATATTTCGGGCGATGAAATACAAATAAAATTACAAAAAGCACTTTTACAATTACCTGATAAACAGCGACTTGTATTCAATATGAAGTATTACGACGACATGAAATACGAAGAAATCTCTGAAATAACAGGCACTTCGGTTGGAGCTTTAAAAGCGTCTTATCATTTAGCAGTCAAGAAAATTGAAGAAACGCTTAACAGCGAAGAAGCAAGTTTTTGATAAAAAAATTAAACCATTTTAAAATATGTTTGTCAAAACAACGTTCTGATAAACTTTTGAAGTAAATACACGATGATTTCATTAGATAAAATAGCAAAGATCAACGTTTTCAAAATACCAATTAATTATTTTGAAAATCTCAATGCTGCTATTTTAAGACAGACAATCGAAGCGGTCGAAACTCAAAATCAATCAGCTAAAAAAATGCCTTTCTCAATGCCCGAAGGCTATTTCGATACACTTTCGGCCAAAATTATGGGACGAATTGAGCAAGCTGAAAAGAAAAATATTAGCTTAGAAGATTTAGAAAAAGTTAATATTTTTAAAGTTCCAGAAAACTATTTCCAAGAACTTGAGCTTAATACAAATATTGAGAGGTTTGGCAAAGCGAATATCTACAAAGTTCCCGATGGCTATTTTGATGGCTTAAGCAAAAATATTTTATCAAATATTGCCCCCAAAAAAGCTAAAGTAATTAATGTTAATTGGTGGCAAACTCAAAAAATCAGATGGTCGGCTGCGGCAAGTGTCATTCTGATGGCGGGTTTATGGTTCGGAATTGCTGAGTATAATAAAGACAAAACCAAACTGGCCTTAGAAAAGGTAAGCAATGATGAAATAAAAACGTATTTAGAAACCCAAGATTTAAGTTATCTCGAATACGAATCAAGTACTGAAGCAGCTCAGAATACCATAAAGCCAGCTGATAATAAAGTATTGGATGGCCTGAATCTTGATAAACAAGCAATTTTGGAGCATCTCGAAAATCAAGATTTAGAAGAAGAAATTTAATAAGAGGTCTGACAGACCCCAAAAATAGAGTTTTATTACCATAAACTGGTCAGACATTCAGTCAGACCCCAAGTACGATGAAAAAAATAGTTTTTATACTGCTGCTTATTCCGATAATCTCAATGGCACAAAACCGACAAGGTGGCGGCGGCGGGAGATTGCAAAAAATTCATTCTGCCAAAATAGGTATGATTACCGAAAGGCTAAACCTAACACCCGAGCAAGCTCCACAATTTTGGGCGGTTTATAATGAATACGAAAACAAAAAAATCGAATTAAAAAAATCAATCCGTCGCACCATGGAAGATGCAGTTTCGTTGGCTGCAACTGATGATAAAATACTTTCAGCTCAAAAACAAGTTATAAATCTTCGCCGAAAAGAACTTGATTTAGAAGAAGAATACATGAATAAGATTCTTCGAACAATCACTCCTCGACAGTTTTCTGAACTCAAACGTACCGAAGCAAATTTTAACAAGATGCTTCTTGAAAAGCTAAACGAAAAAGCCGATAATTAATAATTTGGAGTTATAATTGCAGGAAGGCTTCGCTTTGAGCGGGGCCTTTCTTATTTTTATTCGTAAAAAGCAAAATAAAGCACGATTTTTGACTAATTTTGCGTAGAAATTATTCCTTTTGAAGATGCAAAACAATATCAATAAAAGTAATCGTCTCAATAATTTGAGTTATGCCATTCGTGGACCCGTTTTCGAGAAAGCACAACAACTCGAAGCCATGGGACAAAAAATTATCAATCTGAACATCGGAAACCCAGCCCCGTTTGGCTTTGATGTTCCTGACGAGATAGTTCACGACATGATTATGAATATCAGAAATGCACAAGGTTATGTGCATCATCTCGGTATTTTTGCTGCTCGAAAGGCCATCATGCACTATACGCAACAGATTGGTATTCACGGAGTTACGATTGATGATATTTTCATAGGAAACGGTGTAAGTGAATTAATCGTAATGACCATGCAGGCATTACTAAACGAAGGAGACGAAATTCTGATTCCTTCACCTGATTATCCACTCTGGACAACTTCAGTGGCACTTTCTGGCGGAAAACCCGTACATTATATCTGCGATGAAGAATCGGATTGGAATCCAGATTTAGATGATATTCGTCGAAAAATCACTCGCAAAACCAAAGGAATTGTCGTCATTAACCCAAACAATCCAACTGGAGCGGTATATGATAAAGATATTTTGGAAGGAATCATAAAAATAGCGGCCGAGCACAATCTGATAGTTTTTGCCGATGAAATCTATGATAAAATCCTTTTCGATGGGGCAAAACACATTCCAATGGCATCTTTGAGCGATGATGTTTTTGTAATGACCTACGGTGGTTTATCGAAAAATTATCGTGCAACAGGTTTCCGCGGAGGTTGGGTAATTTTGAGTGGTGCTACCCACCGAGCAAAGTCATTTGTAGAAGGCTTTACACTCTTGGCGAGTTTACGCTTATGTGCAAACGTACCAGCTCAATATGCCATACAAACCGCTCTTGGTGGCTATCAAAGTATCAACGATTTAGTTGCACCAACTGGGCGTTTATGCAAACAACGAGACTTAGTTCATTATAAAATAACTGATATTCCTGGGGTTACGTGTGTAAAACCTAAGGGAGCTTTGTATCTTTTCCCGAAAATAGATTTGAGAAAGTTTTCGTTCAAAGACGATGAACAATTTACTTTCGATTTATTGTGCGAACAAAAAGTATTGGTTGTGTCGGGCACTGGCTTTAATTACATAAAACCTGACCATTTCAGAATTGTATTCTTGGCATCATCCGAGGAGTTAGAAACAGCCACCGGCCGTATCAGAAATTTCTTAGACCATACCCGCACACGAGTTGACGAATTAGAATTAGCTTAAACTAATTGAAAATGTAGAATTAAAATTTGAGAGTTATGATGTAGAAATTCTCAATTATTCATTTTCATTTTTAATTACTCATTTTCAATTATTAATAAAAAAGATGCTCGATTTAGGAGTTAAAAATACGTTAAGAATTTTACGTGGTACAGGCGTAGGAATGTTTTTGGGCGATGCCGAAGGAAATGATGTATTGCTGCCAAAGAAATATATCCCCGAAGATGCAATCGTGGGTGATGATATTGAGGTATTTATTTACCGAGATTCGGAAGATAGAATTATTGCCACCACCCTCGAACCCAAAATCCAACTTAACGAATTTGCTTACTTACAAGTAAAAGCTGTTACACAAGTGGGGGCTTTCCTCGATTGGGGGCTCGAAAAAGATTTGTTTGTGCCGTTTAGAGAGCAAAACAAAAAAATGGAAGTTGACAAATGGTATGTGGTGTATCTTTACATAGATGAAGACACCGACCGTCTGGCTGCTTCCTGCAAAGTAAATCGTTTTTTCGAGAAAGAAAATATTGATTTAACCATCGGGCAAGAAGTAGATATTTTAGTATTTGAAGAAACAGATTTAGGCATGAATGCCATCATTAATAACCGATACAAAGGTTTAATCTACGAAAATGAAATTTTTCAGAGAATAAAGGTAGGTACACGAACCAAAGCTTATGTAAAGAATATTAGAGATGACAAACGCATTGATTTGAGCCTTCAAAAACAAGGATATGCCAACGTAGAACCCAATGCCGAACGAATCTTAGAAAAACTAAAAGCTAATAATGGTTTCTTAGATTTGACTGATAAAAGCGATGCCAATTATGTGATGTATCAGCTTGAAATGAGTAAAAAAACTTTCAAAAAGGCAGCTGGGGCTTTATATCGTCAGCGAATCATCAGAATTGAAGAAGATGGTATTTACTTGAACTAAATATCTACAACAATAGCAAACAAAAACGCTCAAACAGTTCGGAAACTATTTGAGCGTTTTTGTTTAGTGTAAAAGATAGCTACTTACTTAGTTCAGTAGCTAAAACCATTCTTATTTTGAGTTTCGCCCCGAGCGACATCGCATCTACTAAATCTTGAACAGTCAGCGAACTTTCAGCCCTCAACACTACCGTTGGCTCTTCCATGCCTTGCACAGCAGCAATCAGACGCTCTTCTAACTGCGGAAACGGAATCGGCGTTGAGTTGATATAATATACTTTATCCTTCGTAATTGTCAGCGAAACTGGCTGCTTGCTTACGTCATGCGTTGATTTTGAAGATTTTGGTAACAATAACTTTATCACATTCGGATTTCCGAGTGTTGAAATAATCAAGAAGAACAACAACAAGAAGAACATGATGTCATTCAATGATGATGTTGATACCTCAGCTACAAATCTTCTTTGTCTTTTTAATTTCATATTTTAGACGATGGTCAATAGACGACGGACGATAGCTCTTTACCGCCAATAGATTTATAAAAGAATTCAAAAATAAATAGACTCAGTCTTAGTTTCTATGGTACAGAATACCGCTCACAAGCAACTATTGACTGCGGATTATCTCACTGGCTCATTCAAAGTATCAAGAAAATCCATAACGGTTGCTTGCAACTGAATACCGAATTTATCAATCATCATATTGATACCATGATAACCAATGTAGGCAATTAAACCTACCACCAAACCCGAACACGAAGAAATCATTTTTTCATACAAACCATTGGCAATGATTTCGATAGTGAAATTTCCTGTTGTACCAATATCATAGAAAATACGAATTATACCCAAGATTGTACCCACAAAGCCCAAAATTGGAGCAACCCCCGCAATCAATCCAAGATACCCCATATTTTTTTCCATTTTCGATACTTCCAAATTCGCTTGAATTTCCATCGCACTTTCAATGTCTTTCACCGGGCGGCCTATGCGGGTAATTCCTTTTTCCAAAATTCTTGCGATAGGCAAATTTGTACTTTTACAAAGGGTTGTTGCTGTTCGTAAATCGCCTCTTAAAATATTATCTTTTAATGACCTTAAAAACCCAAAATCCATGTTCGATGCATTTCTTATGAACAAAAAGCGTTCTATCATAAAAAATATCGTAACAAATAATAGAATTAAAATTGGATAGATAACCACCCCTCCTTTGAGAAGAAGGCTCAAATAATTAATTGATTCAGCACTTGCTGCCGTAGCGGTAGAGTCAACTTGAAGCAAAATGGTTTGTAACATATAAGGTCAAAAAATCTATGGTTCGCTTATTAAACTTTAAAATGACAAAATTTAGTATATAAAAACTACTTTTTTTCTTGAAAATTACAGATAGTTCTGCGTTTGAAATACTGAGTTCTGATTAGTTTTTCGCTGCAAAGCTAAATTCTTAACTTCGAACTCAAAAATCATCAAGCTCCCATTGATTTAAGAGCAGCTTTCATGTTTTCGAGTTGGCGTTTTTTCTGTAAAATTACTGGGGCGGCCACTCTTTCTTTGCAATTGAATAAGCTGCAACGCTCGCAAGTTTGATTTACCTCTCTTACAGGAATTTTAGGGTCGGCCAAAAACTTAAATTTACTTCTTAGGTTATCATTCAGCTCAAAACCCATCGTAACACTGATGTTTAGATGTGAAATAATATTGAGCGGACGAGCCATCGACATCACAAAATATTGATTTTCGGAATCGACATAGTTTGAAATCTGCACACCCACAAGCGGTTCTTTATATTTATTAGACTGCTGTATGTTGGACATTTCATCTAAAATATTGAGTGAAATCCACCGACGACAATAATGTTCTTTTTGTGTTTCGTGTGGGTTATGTCTTTTTGCTAAGTGCATTTCCTTGGTTAGATGATAATCTTTATGCCCCGAAGGTGACTCGAAACGCAAAAAGAATATGCCATCAATACCAAAATATTTTGGTAGCACATTACTAATTCTGTGGTAAAGTGTTTCGGGAGTTGCTTGAAAATAATCAGCCAATTCAATCAAGGTCTTGTTATTCCAGGTTTCTTGATTGAAGAGTTTTTCTAATTTTTCAATCAGCTTTTCTTTTCGAATCAGAATGGCCCCAGCAAAATACGACGCATTAAAATTGTTGAGTACCGAATCAAATGATTTTACCTCTACCCATGAAGATGTGTAAGGGCGTTCTTTGATTTTCATGTATAAAAACCCTAATTCTCGTCCTAAAGTAAATGCTCTTTGATCGGATGTGATTCGTTTATTGATAAGTAAAGTATTCGTTTTAGGTAAAAACACTGAACGAATATTCACAATATCGGGATAATCTTCTTCATCAAAATACTTAATTGTAAACCCATATTTATCAATGAGTAAATTAGATAAAAAGTATTCATCTACCTGTTGTTCTGGCGATATTTTATGTTCGGCTAAAAATCGATCGACCACTTCTTCTATCTCGGGAAAATAGTTATCGTGCATTTCTTGGTACGAACGAAGCACCGCAAAATAAAACTGCTCGACTGACATATTATAACTACGCCCAATTTCGATAATCGTGCTAATGAATGCACTCAGCTTGGTTGGGGCATCAGAGAGCAATTCGAGTAAATCGGCGGGCGAAATCCCAAAAATTTCAAAAGGAAGTTCAGTCAAGAAATTTGACCGCAAGAGTTCTGAAATTGGTTCTAATTTTTTATTGAGTTTCAGCGAAACAAGCGTGTCATAATCTACACCCATGGCTTCAGCCAAAGCCACTATTTTATCAGATTTTGGATATTTTTTTCCTTTTTCAATTTCATTAATGTACGACATCGAAAGACCTGACTTTTGAGCCAGTTCAGTAAGGGACATTCCTTTATCGAGTCGCAATTGTTTAAGTTTTAGTCCAAATACAAGACGGATATTATCAGTATTAAGGCTCATCAATTAATTTGGAGTTTCTTTGGTTTATTTTAGGGTTGTTGCAGAAAATGTATTTTATTAATTTTCAAGAATAAAGGTAACAAAAATGTACAAATTTCAAGCAACATTTCTTAAAAAAACACAAAAAAAGCGTTTATTTTCTGATAAACGCTTACTCATTAATATGTAAAATCCTTTAAATCAACTCTCTTTTTCGTTCTGCTCTTCTGAATACTTTCATGATATTTTCACGATTAAATTGCCCTGTTTTTTCTAAATCTTCCATAAACTGAGCAATTTCACAAAGCAAATTTTCGATATCATCAATGGTTTGGTGCAAACCCAAGATGAATCTTAATCCAGATTGATTCATAGGAACGCTCGGAGCTGAGGCAACATTCATTAAAAACCCTCTCGACTGTAGATGTTTTGAAAAACGAAAAACCTCCTCCAAACTACCTAAACCCAAATAAAAAATAGGTGTATGGCATTTATTTGCTAATGGTAAATTTAACTCCTTCGCTCTTCTATTAAAATACTCGATACGCTCGCTGAGCATTATCTGTTTTTCATAAATTTCTACAGATAAATGAATATCGGCAATCTTAGAAGCTGCGGTAACTCCTGCGTGCATTGTTGGAGATGAAAATATTACAGGAAAGCCACAATTATGTACTAACTCTTTGGTTTCTTTATTGGGAAACACCAAAGCGGCACTTGTTCCGCCAAAGCCCTTGTTTAATGCACAAATTGCATATAATTTTTCGTGTTTAGGAATACTATGAAAACAATATCCTTTGCCATTTTCACCAATCCAACTCATGCCATGAGCATCATCGATATATACATGAAATTTATCATAAGTATTTAACAATACTTCAATATCTTTCATCGGAGCCACATCGCCGTGCATTGAATACACACTATCTGCTAAATACCAAACTCTATCATAAGATTCGCTTAAAACCTTTATTCTGGCCTCCAAATCATCCATTTTATTATGACGAATCATTTCATTATACACACCACCGCCTTTCATATACTGCACTGCTACTTGTACACTCGCGTGCAAGAATTGGTCGGTTATGATAGCATCGTTTTTACCTATAATAATTGGTAAATACGAAAAATGCCCCAATGAAGTATTATTTGATATAAACACGGGTAATCCAAATATTTTTTCCAGCTTATCCTCTAACTCCAAATAATGTTCATACGAAAAGTATGTTCTCGACACAGAGGTAAATACTCCATAGCGATTTATTCCGTCAATGGCAGCTTCTTTTACACGTGGGTCAGTCTCAAATCCTAAAAAATTATTTGTTGCAAAATTCACAAGAGGTTTCTCTTCAATATGAATAACCCTATTTGAATATTCGTCTTTCCGAGCTTTTAGTCTAATCACACCAATATCTGTTGCATGATTATATACATCATTAATAAACTGTAATTGTTTTGACAAATGTTTCATACTAATCTCTTGATTTTGAAATACGGTTTGGGGTAGAATATTACAACCTTGTCTTGTCAAAAATAATGCCATTCATAAAATAAAAGTAACTAAGTCGGTGGAATTACATTTTTTTTTTAATATTTGTAGCTAATTTGAAAGACTTAACAATTTTAATGAATATAAATAACCTGATAGCATTGCTAATAGCCATACTTATTGGATTAACAATCTTTGGTTTGTCTAATAATACTCCTGTTCTTGTTACAATAGGACATATTTTTATTCTACCAATGATTGGTATCTGGTATGGTTTTAAGCGTCACTGGCAAATAACTGCCATTGATATTGCAGTCTATACAACATACCTGGTTGGCTCTTTTTCTGACTCCTTTATATTATTTGGCGGGCAAATCGGAGAAACACTTCAAATATCAATGACGCTCCTTATGCACATGATATTAATTATTATTTTTAGGCAAGAAGGTACTCGTATTTATTCGGAAAAGCTTAAAGATTTACCTAAAATCCTTGTGCCTGTGTCAATTATCTTTATTTTTTTTGGAACAGTCCTCATTCCTATACTCCCAGATATACATTATTTCCTTTTGATTTTTTATGCTATTCAGGAAATGATTTTGATTTCGCACGGTTTGTTTCGTCAAGTGAAAGGTAAAAGTTATTGGTGGGTTGCTGTGGGAGTAAGTCTCATATTAGTCAAAGATATGTTGTACTGTTACAACTTTTTTGTTTATCAAAATAAAATCCTTTCTCTATACATTATTCAATACACATTAAGTGCTACCGTGTATTTCATGATAGCAGTTGGTTTGGCTTACAATAACCAAAACAGAAAGCAAGAAAAAAGTATCAAACAATATATACAAAATAGCATTAAGTTATTACTTAACAACCATCGTATTACTCAGTTTTCTGAATTTTTAAAACTTCGTTATTTATCTATAAAAGTATTGTTCAAAAGAAACTTTCTATACCTTAGAGATGTTTTGAAAGAGAACAAACCCAGTCTTAAATAGATGAATTGGAATAACCTTACAGAAGAGAATCAGTTAGAAGAAATTAAGCAAGAATCATATAATCAGCCAGTTATGATTCTCAAGCACAGCACAACTTGTTCAATCAGTGCTACTGCCTTATCAAGATTAGAACGTTCGTGGAAAGATGAAGTTGCCAAAGATTTAAAACCCTATTATCTTGATTTATTAAAACTTCGTCCGATTTCAAATAAAATTGCCCAAGAATTTGGCGTTGAACACGAATCACCCCAGATTTTAATCATTAAAAATGGACAATCAGTTTACGATGCTTCGCACTTCGATATTCGATTTGATGAAATCGTGAATCATATCTAAAAATATAATGGTAAATGATGTTTGCTAAAACACATCATTTACCATTAATTATCTTAAGCAATAACCCATTCAAAATTAAAAACTTGTTCTACATCAGGGTGTAAGCTCAACGATACAGGGCAAGTATGTGCTGCACGAACATATTTTGCTTGAACTTCTTCTGTAAGTGCCTCTGGGGTTTTCATAGTAAAATCAACAATAACTTTCGCAATTTTTCGAGGTGGTTCGGCTGACATTATTTTCGTTATTGCTATTTCTGAGCCAGTAAAATCAATCCCTTCACGCTTAGCCATTATTCCCATAATTGTCATTGCACAACTTCCGAGAGAGGTTGCGGCCAAATCAGTCGGCGAAAACGCCTCTCCTTTCCCGTTATTATCAACTGGAGCATCAGTAATTATTGATTCGTCTGATTGCAGGTGGGTAGCCTGTGTACGCAAATCGCCGAGATAAACTATTTTCGAGGTCGCCATTTTCTTTGGTTTATTGGTTAATTTTTGATTAAATGTTGCCCGAAATAAGTCAAAAAACACTATTTTTCAAAAATAAAGAACATTCATTTAATTTATTTGGTTACATAAGTGATGTTTTTATAAAAAAATACGTTTATATTTATATTATAAATCCCGAATAAAACAATGGCTTCTGTGATTGTCCGATTTCTAAGCATATTTTTTGTACTTTGCTCGCTCAGTACCATGGCACAGCGTAAATCATCTTCAACCGCTCCTAAAAAAACAAGTGAAGATTATAAAATGCTTGCCTATGGAGCCACAACTAATACCAATTCCGGTCTATTGGGAGGTGTAGTTGTGCGTCATTCGAGTGCGATTGGTACAAAAACGGGGCATCCGTTACATCGTTATATTGCTATTGAAGCTGTAAATATAAAACATCCCAAAGAAAAATCGGAGCCAACCAGTATTGCTAACCGATTTATTTACGGAAAAACCAATTACCTTTTTTCGGTGCGTCCGCAGTATGGTAGAGAGATTGTATACTTCAAAAAAAATGGAGAAGATGGCATTGGGATCAGTTTAATCGTAGCCGGAGGGCCTACTATTGGCATACAAAAGCCATATTATATCAAATATGATCGTACAGGTCGAGGACAAATTGAAGTTGTTCAGTTTGACCCCAATATACACAAAGAATTGGCACGTATTCAAGGTTCGGCTGGTATATGGCAAGATTTCTTTAAAGGAATGAGTATCAATCCGGGAGCTCACCTAAAAATTGCAGCTAATATAGATATGAATACTTTTGGTAACAGCCTCACAGGATTTGAAATCGGTCTTACAGCTGAAGCATTTAGTCGCAAACCCGAAATTATGTCGAGCCAATTATCTCAAAACTCACAATTTTATACAGCAGGATTTCTGACAGTATATTTTGGAAATAGAAAACAAAAAAAATAACTCCTCTAAAGGTTTAATGCCTTACCTTTGCAGTAACAAATTCTTCTTGTTTTGTTAAAAGAAAAATTAGCAAGACAAGTTCAGTAAAACTTCCGTAAAATAATGATAGAATTACCCGTTGTAAGTACCGAACAACGTACTCGTCGCCCAGATTGGTTGAGAGTAAAACTTCCTATTGGCGAAAACTATAAAAAAGTACGTAGCTTAGTTGATGAATATAAATTACATACCATATGCCAATCGGGAAATTGCCCGAATATGGGTGAATGTTGGGGCGAAGGAACCGCCACTTTTATGATTTTGGGAAATGTCTGTACTCGTAGCTGTACATTCTGTGCCGTGGCTACCGGCCGCCCCAATGAATATGATACCGATGAGCCACGCCGTGTGGCCGAGGCTATTCAATTGATGCAAGTGAAACACGCTGTACTTACATCGGTGAATCGTGATGAATTAAAAGATAAAGGTGCCGAAATTTGGTATCAGACCGTAAGGGCGGTGAAGGAAGTTTCTCCGAAAACTACCATCGAAACACTTATTCCTGATACAAAAAGTAATTGGGAAGCCCTCTACCGTATGATTTCGGCAGGACAAGAAGTAGTTTCGCACAATATGGAAACAGTTGAGCGTTTGTACCGAAATGTGCGTCCGCAAGCAAAATATGCACGTAGTTTAGAGCAAATCCGTAGAACAAAAGAGTACGGTCAACGTACAAAATCGGGTATTATGCTTGGTTTGGGTGAAACGCAGGATGAAGTTTTCAAAGCAATGGACGATTTAGCCGAAAACGGTTTGGATATTCTTACACTTGGACAATACCTTCAACCAACAAAAATGCACCACGAAGTAATTGAATTTATTCATCCAGATACGTTTGCAATGTATCGTGAAGAAGGCTTACGTCGTGGATTGAAATATGTTGAGTCAGGGCCGTTGGTTCGTTCAAGTTATCATGCTGAAAGACACGTACATGTGTAAAAGAAAATGTTCAAAAACATATTTTAAATAAATTTGTTCTTCCATAAGATAAGCTGCAATTTATCTTATGGATTTTTTATTTTTAGCAAAACCTAACTCAAGTGAAAACTAACAACTGGGATTTTATTATCTGTGGAGGAGGAATGGCGGGACTTTCGTTGGCGTATTATTTACAAAATAGCCAGTTAGGTCATTCTTCCATTTTGATAATCGAACCTCAAGAAAAAAATAAAAATGACCGTACTTGGGCTTTTTGGGAGTCGAAAAAAGGCACTTTCGAGGATATTTTATACAAAAAATGGAATGCCGTTAATTTCCGAGATGCTTCCAACAAAATTCAGAAACTTGATATTGGAAACTACCAATACAAACTTCTTCGAGGAATAGATTTTTATAATTTTATAACGGCCGAACTTAGCAAATCTCCAAATATTCAATTTATCAAGGAGTCAGTAATCAATATCGAAGATACTAATGAATATGCGACTGTAAAAACAGCAACTGGGCAGACCTATAAAGCTGATTTTGTATTTGATAGTACCTACAAACTCAAGCTAAATATTCCAAAAAATCATAATTTACTACAACATTTCAAGGGTTTAGTTATCCGTTCGGAAAAAGCAGTCTTCGACCCTACCCTACCCGAAATGATGGATTTTGGCATAGAACAATATAATGAATGTCGTTTTATGTACGTTTTGCCTTTTGATGAACACACCGCTATTGTTGAATATACACTTTTTACAGAGAGATCATTAGAAGAAAAAGAATATGATGCTGAACTTAAAAAATACATTTCTGAAAAATTACAAATAGCTGACTATGAAGTAATTGAAGATGAGTTTGGAATAATTCCGATGTCTGATGAGGCCACAAATGAATTTCCGAGCGAGCACGTTGTCAGAATCGGTACTGCCGGCGGTTACACAAATCCTGCTACAGGTTATACTTTTCAAAATACTCAAAAACGCTTAAAAGCACTCGTAACACAACTGGAAAAAACAGGTTCACCACAAATAAAAACTTCATGGTTTCAGAAACGTTTTTTCTTTTACGCAAGTGTTTTATTGAATGTTCTCGAACAAAAAAGACTTCCCGCTGCCGAAGTTTTTGCACGCCTGTACGAACGAAACCCCGCTTCACAAATCTTCAAGTTTCTAGATGGCGAAACTAATCTTTGGGAAGAAATAAAAATCATGAATTCGACCAAAAAAATTAAGTTTATTGCCGCTGCGATTGATGTTATTCGCAGGAAAGTGATCTAAGTTAAACCAAGCTAAAGAAGAATAGTTTCTTAAAAAAATAGTATTTATTTTACTTATAAAAAGTATTAAAAGTAAAGCTTCATAAAACCACTTCCCAATTTGGCACAGAAGTTTTGCAAACTTCTCCTATCTATCCACCTCTCCCATCACAACATCGAGCGAACCAATAACAGCTACTAAATCGGCAATCATGCCACCACGGGATAATTCGGGCAGAACTGACAAATTATTGAACGAACAAGCACGAGCTTTGACTCTCGTCGGAATATCCGAACGTCCATCGGTACGGAAAAAGAAGCCCAATTCTCCTTTTGGATTCTCAGCACGACAATAAAAATCCATTTTTGGAGGGCGAATTTTCTTAGGAACGAGTGCTTGTGGATCGAAATCAGTGGTTCGCTTATGTGCTTTAGTCAGTTTTTCCAGACATTGCTCAATAATTTTCACCGATTCCCAACATTCTTGAACACGTACATTGTTTCTATCCCAGCAATCCCCTACTTTTCCCATTTCACCTTTCCCGACTGGAATATCAAACTCAATTTCACCATAAACCGAATAGGCATCAACTTTCCGTAAATCCCATTTTAGTCCCGAACCACGCAAAACTGGTCCTGTACAACCATAATTGATAGCCATAGGCAAAGGCAAAACGCCAATATTTGCCGTACGATTAATAAAAATATGATTTTCGATGACAAGCTGTTGTAATTCAATGAGTTTTGGCTTCAAATAATCAATAAATTCTCGGCAACGTTCTTCAAAACCAACTGGCAAATCATAGAACAATCCTCCTACCCAAACATAATTATAGAGCATTCGGGCACCGCAAAGCCATTCGAGCATACGCATAATATGCTCACGGTCACGGAAAATCCAAAGAAACGGCGTTGCTGCACCAATATCGAGTGCATACGTACCAATGGCAATAAAATGAGAAGCCAAACGGTTTAATTCAGCCACCAAAACTCTGATATATTCAACTCTTTTTGGCAAATCCTTATCAATTCCGAGCATTTTTTCAATCCCCATCACATACGCCAACTCCGAATTCATGGCCGCCACATAATCCATTCTATCAACGTAAGGAATAATTTGATTGAATGGTAAACTTTCGGCGTGCTTCTCAAAACAACGGTGTAAATAGCCCAAATGAGATACAACATCAACCACAATCTCTCCATCAGTAAGCACTTCCAAACGCAAAACTCCGTGTGTAGATGGGTGCTGTGGACCAAGATTCAGTACCATTTCTTCCGAATATAAATCTTCGGGTTTGTACTTATTCGGTTCTGAAATAGTAAGGTTTTCGGGACGGTATTTATATTGTACTTGTTGCATTTTTTGTCCATAGTCCGCAGACTATGGTCGATAGTTTCGTGAAAATTATGACTTTTAACTATGGACAGTCGTCTGTGGACTATCGTCTTTTTATATAAAAAATATTACTAACAGGGCGTTCGCCAGCATGGTCAAACAATTTATTGTCTGATGGATAATTCACCACACCACTTTCGGGTTGGCCTTTGATATACATGGTTGTTGAGCCACCACCATCAAAATTAATAGCTTCTTTACAATTCAAAGCCTTTGCCAATGTACTTAATTCAGCTAAAGTCATACCAAAAGACTCAGCAGAACGCCCATCTACGGTAATCAACAACAATTTTTTATCATTTGTTACACAAGCACACGTACGAGGATGACGATTATCATTGAAAGGGGTTTTAGCCAACTCTTCCATTCCGCCATTATACATTAACAAAGGTCCAGTCAATAAAACATTTTCTTGCGTTAGGTTTTTCTCCCAACCCGCTTTTTGCTCTCCTTTGATGATGCTTACCTTATTATTTTCGATAATTACACCCGAAATAGAATGAAAAGGCAGACGAGCAACATTTGATATTCGAGTTGTATCTACTACTGTTCCGCCAATTTTCAGAAAATCAACCGCTCCACCATTTTTCATATCAAAAAAGCCAGCATTCACTGCAGCAACTGCTCCTAAATCGGCGGCTATTTTACTCGTTTTTTGTAATGAACGCTTGATTTGTGGGTCGGTTTTCATCGAGTCTACGGACGCAAAACCAAACTTTACTTTTTTATTATTGAGCGAAATCTCCAAAACATTAATAGACTGATTGCTACTAAAAAGCTCTTTTTGCTTAAAATGTATTTGTTTCCAATAAAACTTTCTTCCCAACTTCGTAGTTTCCCAATTAGCATTCTTAATGATTGCGGCTTCATCTTGAGCCATGCAAAAGTGAGATAAAAGAACAAAAAAGAGAAGTTTTTTCATACAATAACTTAAAGTTTACCAAAAGTACAGATGCAAAATATTCTTCCCAAAGAATTTTACGAAAAACATGATACATTGACTTTATCAAAGCTACTTTTAGGCTGTACTTTGGTACATGAAAGTCCTGAAGGACGAACAGCAGGAATAATCGTAGAAACTGAAGGATACCTTCAAGGCGACCCTGCCTGTCATGCTTATCGAAAAAAATCAGTTCGAAATGCACCCATGTTTGAAAGCCCCGGAACGTGCTATGTGTATCTAATTTATGGAATGCATTATTGTGTAAATATTTCGAGCGGAGCAAAAGATATTGGTGAGGCAGTACTAATTAGAGCTTTAGAACCCACCGAAGGTATCGAATTGATGCAAAAACGCCGAAAAACCAATGATTTAAAGAATTTATGCAGTGGCCCAGCAAAATTGGTGCAAGCAATGGGTATTACGCTTGATTTCAATTTTCTCACCCTTGATTCAGAAGAATTTCATTGTCTTGCATCAACCAATCATGATTTTTCTATCGTAACTACTACCCGAATCGGCATTACACAAGGAGCAGATTTACCTTATCGGTTTTATATTGAGGGGAATAGGTTTGTGAGTAGGAAGTGAATAGACTATTTTCAAAGGAAGTCTTCGCTCAGAGCGAAGACTTCCTCTAAGTTCTATATTTACAACCGCTGCATTACCTGCTTCACCATTGCATTTTTCCAAGTCAAGAAATCACCCGCTAAAATATGCTCACGTGCTTGTCCAACTAACCATAAATAGAATGTAAGATTATGCACACTGGCGATTTGTGCCGCCAAAATCTCATCACATTTTACTAAATGACGCAAATAAGCTTTTGAATAAAACGTGCTTACATAACCACCGAGTGTTTCATCAATTGACGTAAAATCATCTTTCCATTTTTCGTTTCTGATATTGATAATACCTTGTGTTGTAAATAACATTCCGTTCCGAGCATTTCGAGTTGGCATTACGCAGTCGAACATATCAATGCCGAGAGCAATTCCCTCCAAAATATTCTCTGGCGTACCAACTCCCATCAAATAGCGAGGTTTATCTTTTGGCAAAATATCATTGACATAATCAATGGTTTCGTACATTTTTTCGGCAGGCTCTCCTACCGCTAAGCCTCCAATGGCATTTCCTTCACGGTTTTGCTCGGCAATAAATTCTGCCGATTGAATACGTAAATCTTTATAAACGCTTCCTTGTACAATCGGAAACAATGCTTGCGAATAACCATATTTGCCTTCGGTAGAATCAAAACGGTCGATGCAGCGTTTTAGCCAACGGTGGGTCATCTCCATTGATTTCTTAGCATAAGTATAATCGCACGGATAAGGAGCACATTCATCAAAAGCCATAATTATATCCGCTCCGATAGTTCGCTGAGTATCCATAACATTTTCGGGTGTAAACAAATGCCTCGACCCATCAATGTGCGATTGGAACTTCACTCCTTCTTCCGAAATCTTACGAATATCTTTCAGTGAAAACACCTGATACCCACCCGAATCGGTAAGAATTGGGCCACTCCAACCATTAAATTTATGAAGTCCGCCAGCACGCTCGAGAATATCCAAACCTGGGCGTAAATATAAATGATAAGTATTTCCTAAGATTATTTGAGCTTTAATATCATTAGCCAACTCTCGTTGATGCACTGCTTTTACGGTTGCAGCTGTTCCAACTGGCATAAAAATAGGCGTCAGAATTTCGCCGTGGTCAGTCGTAATTTTCCCGGCACGGGCCTTCGACTGTGAGTCTGTTTTGTGTAATTCGTATTTCATACAGCAAATTTCACCCTTCATTTTGGCTAATACAAGTATTTATTCACTGATTTTTAGCAATAACTTTCTCTTGGTTTCATTGAAGGTTTGTATATTTGCACAAAGTTTCACCTAAACCGCATTTGCATGGTGTTTTGGCACTATTTACTACCGTTTGTATTTTTTACTGCATTGGTTATTCAACTCATTTATATCTTGGGGGTTTTTACTCGTTTGCTCTCACATTACGATCATGAGCCAAATGCCGAACAAAAAAAGAAACCAAGTGTTTCGATTGTTGTAGCAGCATGGAATGAGCTTGAAAATCTGAAGGAACTTCTTCCTCTACTCGAAGCACAAGAATATCCAAATTTTGAAATAATTGTTTCAGATGACCGCTCGGTTGATGGAACTTACGATTATTTACTTTTCAATGAAGGAGGCTTTAAAAAGGTAAACTTTGTAAGGATTGAGAGCCTTCCTGCTCACTTTACTGCAAAAAAATACGCAGTAACAATGGGGATAAAGAAAGCTACCAAAGAAATAATCTTATTGACCGACGCCGATTGCCGCCCAACAAGTCCACACTGGATTGATTATATGGTTGCCCAAATGACCCAAGGCAAAGATATAGTGTTAGGGTTTTCGCCTTATGAATATGCCGATAGTCGATTGAATTCTTTGATTCGCTATGAAACCTTTCAAACGGCTCTCCAATATTTCTCGTATGCCTTATCAAAAATGCCATATATGGGTATCGGTAGAAATTTGATGTACCGTCGAGAACTCTTTTGGGTAACAAATGGCTTTGCAAGCCATCATGGACTTTTGGGTGGAGATGATGATTTATTTGTGAATGAAGCATCAAATCAAGAAAATGTAGCAATCTGTATTGAGCCACAAGCACACATTATTTCTGTGCCGAAGAAAACATGGAGCGAATGGATAACACAAAAACGTCGCCATCTTTCGGTAGGCAAACGCTATAAATTACGTGATAAAATTTCATTGGGGCTTTTAGCGGCCAGCCATCTTATCTGTTGGTTTTGGTTCTTACCAGTATTTTTCATTAAACCTGAATGGTTTGAAGCACCAGAGTGGTCACGTATTCCGACTTATCTATTAGATGATAATAACCTACAAGATTTTTATTTATACAATGATTGGATGCGTCTAATTACGTTTGTATTTTTCTTGTGGCTAATTATTCGTTGGATTGTGCTGGCAAAAGCTAATAAAAAACTCAATAATACCGTTAGTTCATGGAAGATTCCGTATTATGATATGTTGTATGCGGGTTATTACCTGATTTTTGGTCTAATTACTTTATTTTCAAATCCTAAGAAAATTAAATGGCGTTAAGCCGTGCGACGGTCGCCGAAATTGTTTATGTCAGACGTTTCCTTAATTACCAAATATTTTCCAAACCTTACAGAAAAACAATTAAACCAGTTTGGACAGTTGCAAGAACTATATAGTTTTTGGAATTCACAGATTAATGTGGTTTCTCGTCAGGATATTGAAAACCTTTACGAAAAACACGTACTTCACTCACTTGGCATTGCTAAGGTAATGAAGTTTAAGCCTGGCACGGAAATTTTAGATGTAGGTACGGGGGGAGGTTTCCCCGGAATCCCATTGGCAATATTATTTCCAGATTGCCAGTTTCATTTAGTTGATTCGATTGGTAAGAAGATAAAAGTTGTTACGGAAGTTTCACAGGCAATCGGCCTAACCAATTTAACCGCTCAACACGAACGTGCAGAAAATGTAGCCAATGATTATGACTTCATTGTGAGTCGTGCAGTAACTCGTTTAAAGCCATTTTATGGTTGGATTAAAGATAAAGTAACAAAGAATCAATTCAATGACCTTAGAAACGGAATTTTGTATCTAAAAGGCGGAGATTTAACCGAAGAATTGGAAGAGTTCGGTGGAAAATACTCGTTATACAACTTATCCGATCACTTCACGGAAGAATTCTTTGAGACCAAGAAAGTAGTATATGTACCATTCTAATTTTGACTATCAAATATTTTACAGATATGAACGAAAGATTTTCAGCAAGTACCTTAAAAAATCCTTTATTGCCTGACGAGGTTATCTTCAGTGAAAAAGGCGTAACATTTAAAGAACGAAAAGTATTCAGTAGTACCGAAAATTTTGTTTTCTACAACGACATCGCAGGTGTAGAAATCGACTCTGGTATCTTTTTTTCAACTATCAGAATCAAGGCAAGAGCAAGAGAACAAGAAATTTTAATTAGAAACTTTGCCAAGGCCGATGCACGTAAAGTAAAGGAATTAATTCTCGAACGTGCAAGACATTGATTATCAATAAACTAAAAAAAACTTCAAAAAAAAGTTAAAAAATATTGGTCAGAGGACTTGACAAGTTAAAATAAAAGCTATACCTTTGCATCATGATTTCGGGACGAACAAAACAGAAACGAAATCAAAATCGAAATAAGTTTCCCGAATAGCTCAGTCGGTTAGAGCATCTGACTGTTAATCAGAGGGTCGCTGGTTCGAGCCCAGCTTCGGGAGCAAGCTAAAAGCCTTATAGTCAATAGATTATAAGGCTTTTTTTATTGTCAAAATTCTGATTCTGAAAAAGTGTACATAAGGGATCAAGCAGGAAAGTTGGGGGTCAACCGGAAGTGGTGGGTGATTAGGAATAAATTTTTGATACCCTAAATAGAAAAACGATAACATTCCGTACCCATCTAAACTGGTTTCTGAAAGACTATGTTAAGTCAACCGGAAGTGGTGGGTGATTAGGAATAAAACTTGTTGAGTAAACATTCTTTAGGATATATTTGAGTGAATCCATATAAAATGAGCGGGATTTATCTACCTCTCATAATTAGCTATTGATTGCTTGATTCTTGGTATTAAAGACTCAAGGAAAGCCTTTAATACTGTTCTTAAAGAAGTTAATAATTTAGAATTGAGAAGACTACTGTATTGAATGTTTTAAAACCCTCCTATCTAAATTTTTTCTTGCCATTTAGCCAGGTCTTATTTAAGCCATATAGTTTATTTTAATGATATCCGTGGGAGAGTCTCATCGTTAAGTCATACGACTATTTAACAATTAGGTACAGGCCTAATAAGAAAATGACTCTTTGTTTCTGATTTTCCATCTAGCCTTTCTCTTTTTTATTTAATAAATACTATCGAATTAACTCTATACTTCCATTGAGAAATATTTTAGGAATATAATCAGTATCGGTTTTCTTACCCAATTCAATGACATCACTTTCTACATATAAGCCATCAAATCTGTATTTGATTCTAATTTGCTATAAGGCTTCTGTAGCCAATTTCTTAACGTGGAACCTATAATTTTGGGGCAAGTTCTTTCGACCGGCTAAAACTCTATTTTTGCTGCCATTTGTAAGGTATTTTCTCTGACTCTTATATGCAGATTAACTGGAGTTTTCTTTGGCACATTAGTCACTAGCTCGCCTTTGTACCTATTATTTGATTGCCATAATGCCACCTTTCCTACCCTTTGCGGCGTTGTTTGTAAGCATTACATATAAGTTCTCTATCGCATTAACAAGCCTCATCGATAGATATACATTTACTAATATTACGAAGAAAAAGAAGTTGAGTCCAAGTTAAAAAAACTTATTTCTCTTGTAGTCTTTTACTAATCGTTCTAAAGTAACCTACGATATATAGTATTCGAATTAACTAATCTCTTTTAAAAAGGTGCAAACACGTTTGCCATTCGAATACTGCTACCAAATCTCAGTTCTTGAATTATACTTTACTGAAGGTACGGCTATGCCATCAGTGTCGATTAATTTCTTAAAAACTTGAGTCATCTGATAGAAAAATTTTGTATTTTAATCTCATCAAATATGTGTCATTCCAAACTTTGAGATCAAACTATCCATCGGGGTTATATAATTGGTTTTTCAAAAAAACATGTTTCTTAGCAAAGATTGAAATTATTTTGCCACACTACAACTCTTTAGACCGACCCCGCTTACTTTTTTTTAATGCTTTAAACCAGACCCACATAAAAGAAAAAACCCCACCTAAAGGGCGGGGGATTTCTCAACTTTATAGCCATGAAAACTAATATTTTAAATTGAAATGACTTACAGAAATTTAAGCTAATGCAAGTTTCAACTCGTTTAATTTCTTTCTAACTGAGGTATCGATTTGTGTATCGCCTACGCTTAGTATATATCCACCAATCAGATTGGTATTTACTTTCTCTTCCAATACAACTTTCTTACCAGTTGCACTACTAACAATTTTTGTAAATTCAGTTCTCTGAACTTCAGTCAGAGGTGAGACAGTAGTCACTGTAACTTTCTGTATACCTTGCTGCTGATTGTACAATTTGTCGAACTCTTCAGCTATTGAATAAATCAGATTTTCTCTGTTCTTCTTAGTTAAGACGTTGAAAATTGAGAAAGTCACAGGATGTACGTTTTTTTCGAAAGTTTTTTTCAAAATTCCTAATTTTGTGTGGTGACGTACAATTGGATTACCCATTACCACTAAAAACTGACGATTTTCATCACAAACTGTTTTAAACAAAGACATGTCATTGTTTACTTCACTAACAACATTTTTCTCTGTTGCTAAATCGAATAACGATTTAGCGTATCTATAAGCAACTATTGAGTCTGCCATTGTATTTTGAGCGAATTCTTGGTTGCTTTACAGCTTAGAACTAAGCAAAAATACAACCGAGTGGTTCAATAAAACAAATTTTGTATAATATTTTTTGCAAATCTTTGCATCTACTTCGCAAAATATTGGATATCCTAGAAGATAATGCAATGGCTGCCATTAAAGAAATTTACTAAACTTATTTAGTCTATCTAATCGACAGATTAATTAAGATTTGCATCAGCAATCAAAGTAGATACCAATGCCTCTTGTGAAGTTTTATCTGCTAATTCTCGACGAATCACTTTCTCTGCTATTTCAATCGAAAAACTAGCCATATCTTTCTTCATTTGAGCAAGCATAGCTATTTTCTCTTGTTGAATAGCTTCACGAGCATCGGCAATAATTTTATTTCCTTCAACTACTGCTCTTTCTTTGGCTTCAGCAATCAACTTATCAGCAGCTTCTTTACCAAGTCGAATTACATTATCGCGTTCTGCACGAGCTTCAGCTAAAATTTTATCGTTATCAGCCTTTAATTTTGCCATTTCGGCACGTGTCTCTTCGGCCATACGAAGGGCTGATTCTATTGAATCTTCACGTTCTTTTAAAGATGAAAGGATAGGTTTCCAAGCAAATTTCTTCAAAACGAATACTAAGATTCCGAAAACTAATGCCATCCAAAATAAAAGGCCAATGGCAGGGGTTAGCAATTCCATTTTATTATAAAATTATAAAAATTAATAATATTTAAAAACTATTGATGAAATCTGCCCAAACTCTACAGGAACGGCACTAATTAGCCTGTTTTTCAGCGAAATGCTGGCAGAGGAAGACAGTTTCAATTTCTTATTTAGTAAACTTGTTTGTACAATACTTGAAACCTGCACCGACGCCTAATGCGAACGGAGCAGGTTTTCAATCTAAAAATTTCAAAGACCGCTTGGTTGACTCTTATGCTAATTTGAAAGAGATCAACAAACAGATTACAGCTGCAAATAATGCAACGGCTTCTACAAGGGCAGCAATGATAATCATCATTGTTTGGATTTTGTTTGCAGCTTCTGGCTGACGAGCAACACCTTCTAATGCACTGCTACCAATTTTACCCAAACCAAGACCTGCACCGATAGCAGCAAGACCTGCACCAGCAGCAGCACCCATAACAGCAAGACCACGTCCGCCATCAGTGGCAGCTTGTAAAAGAACTTGTAAAAAAGACATGTTAAAAAAAATTATATAGTGAAACAAAAAATGCAAATTAATCAAATGTCAATAGACGATAGCTAAAAAAACTTGTATCATCTGTGGACTAAAATCAATGTCCATGATCGGCATCGTGATGCTCTTCGATGGCACTGCCAATGTACATTGACGAAAGTAATGTAAATATAAAGGCTTGTAAAAACGCTACCATTAATTCAATGGTATTCATGAATAACGTAAATAGGGTTACGATTCCACCAACAGCTAAGCTTTTGAAAATAAAAATTAATCCAAGCAAACTTAAGATAATGATGTGACCGGCAGTAATATTTGCAAATAGACGAATTGTAAGAGACATTGGCTTCATGAAAACACCTGCAATTTCAACTACCCACATCAATGGCAACATCGCAACTGGTACACCCTCTGGTTTAACTAAGTGTAACCAGTAGTGCTTATTAGCGTTTGCATGAGTAATAAAGAACGTAATTACAGCCAAGAAGAGCGTGATACTGATATTTCCTGTGAGGTTAGCACCACCTGGTACAAGTCCTAACAAATTATTGATAAGGATAAAGAAAAACAAAGTCAATAAATAAGGCAGGTATTTTTCGTATCTTGGGCCAATATTTGGTTTAACAACCTCATCACGGATGTATATAATAATTGGCTCGAGAAATGATTGAATACCTTTTGGAGCTTTGCCACGGTTTTTGCCAAAACTTTTAGCAACAGTTGACATCAAAGTAATCAAGATAATTGCACTTAATATCATTGATGCCACGTTTTTAGTGATCGACAAATCCCAAACGTGAACTTCTTCATCAATTCCTCCTTGTGGATTCAAACGATAAATATGATCATGATTATTAATGTAGCCATTATAAACACCGTTACCTTCTGCAAATCTTTTTGAAGAGAAAATTTCAAGTCCATATTGCTTGGTGTAAATTATAACTGGCAGCGGTAAAGTAAGACCATGGGCAAATTCCCACTCGTGAGAATCGGCAATGTGGTGCATAATCATCTTACCGATGTCAAATTTTTCTTCTTCGTGATTTGTGGTTTCGTGGCTTTCATGATGAGCTTCGTGACCTTCTTGTGCTGATACGAAGTTTATCGAAAATAACGATAATGATAAAACGAGTAGGAGTTTTGTTGTAATCTTACGCAACATATTTTCTGTAATTATTCGGTCAATTAATAGTGAATTCATCACTTTCCTGAATTTTGCCGCAAGTTACTACTTAAATTCCAAATCTCAAACACTGTATAAAATAAATATAGTACAAAAAAGTTTAAAATAAATAATTCTTGTTGCTGTAAGCCTCTGTAAAGCTCAAAACCGATGAATCCTAAACTTAGAATTAGGCGTAAAACAGTTGCAGCTAGGTAAAACATAATGATATTTTTATCTTTTCCCTGCAAACCCATATCGATTAAGCGATGCATAAGAAAAGAGAAAGCTACAAAAAAACCAAGTATTAACCACCTTTTTGAATGCAGAAATGTATCGATCGCAAAATATTTGGCTAAAAAAAATACAATTACAAAAAAAGATGTAAAAATGATTGTACGTAACATTTTGAGGAGTTTAATATTTAGGAAGTTGCCTTATGACGTTGTATAAGGCAGTAGCAATAGAAATTAATGAACAGATGAGTGTGGCTATGGGATTTCTGTTGGCCATTTTGCCATCAAGCCAATAGCCAGCCCATGTACCAAGTCCAATCGTTAAGGCCATTTGGAGGCCAATTTGGGTAAATACAAGCCAGTTTTGTTTGTCTTTCATACATTATTGGTGTATTTGTTATTAGTGTAGCGTAATATTTATTATTAATGAATTTGAAAATTGGTTAATTTACCTTTATCATCTCAATAATCAGTACACCAATAACCAATCTCTAAATCTTGATATAGTTTTTATACTCTCCTATTCGCCAGCCTGTTAGTTGTTCGAGTTTCATCAATACACGATTTTTGAACGAATATTTTTTTTGATGAATATCAAAATCGAAAGCCCAGTTCATGCGTTCGATACGTGGTTGGATAACTTTGGGGTGAGTTCCATCAAAAAGCGTCAATGAATCAATTCCTGAGTAATCGAATTCAACATTAGCGGGTTGTTGTTGGTCAAGTTCTTTGTCTGTATGCCAGAAATATGATAAACCCCTCACTTTTTCGGTCATTTTAGTAGGAGGTTTAACCCAACCATAATGATAAATGTACGCTTCGATTGGCTTAACTTTCAGCTTGGTGTTATCATTTTTTCGGAACCCTTGAGCATCTCGATAAGACACAACCTTTTTTGTATGACGAATTACCCTGATTTCATTTCGATACCACTTTCTGGAATCGGCTACATACTTATAAGAGCCATAGAAATGTGTATATTTAAAAAGTAAGCCTTCCACCGAAAGGTCATCTTTGTAAGCCAGCATGGCATCTTTAATGTTTTGATGATATTTTTCATGCACAACTTCATCACTTTGGATATAAAATGCCCACGTTGTATCATCACTTACGGCGGCCAGAGCTTTATCGGTTTCAATGGCTAAAACTCTGCCATCTTTACGCAAAGAATCATCCCAAATGGTTTCGATGATGCGAATTTTATCTGAATTGATTGATTTTATTAAATCCAAAGTTCCATCTTCTGAATTTCCAACCGCAACAACAAACTCATCACATACTGGCAAAATCGAAGTAATTGCCTCTACAACTGGATAATCGTACTTAATGGCATTTCGGATTATTGTAAAACCTGTTATTTTCATACCCCCAACCCCTAAAGGGGTGTTCTTATTTTCTAAGATGATTTATGCAGCAAATTTACCAAATAAAATGTGGCATTTCGCACACCTTCGTGACCATATTTTAAAGCATCATCCAAATTCATGGGGCGATTTAAGATTGAAGTAGCATAATTGATACCTATTTCTTGCAGCTCTTTTGGCGAAACATCGAGCGTGCCACAGATGGCTGCAATCGGAATTTGGGCATGAGTAGCTAGGTCTGTAATACCTTTGATGAGTTTACCTTGAAGGGTTTGATTATCAATTTTACCTTCTCCAGTAATAATAAGGTTTACATTTTTTAGATTTTCTTCGAAAGCACAAAAATCCATTAATAACTTCACGCCTTCTTTTAATTCGGCATTCATAAAAGCCATCAGTCCAAAACCTAAGCCTCCTGCAGCCCCAGTTCCTGCAATTTGAGCGTAATCTTTACCAAAATCTTTAGTGAAAATCTCAGCAATATTTTGTAGTCCTTTGTCTAAAAGCTCAACGGCCTCTTTGTCAGCCCCTTTTTGTGGACCATAAATATATGCAGCTCCATTTTCGCCAAAGAGTGGATTTGTTACATCACAAGCAACAGTAATTAAAACCGGAAACTGGTTACTACTTATTGGTGGCTGTATTTTTTTTACTTTTAAGAGATTTTCTCCGATTGGATTTAATTCTTGACCATTTTCATCTAAAAACTTCCAACCAAGGGCAGCTGCCATACCAATTCCTGCATCGGTTGTGGCACTTCCACCAATTCCTAAAATGATGTTTTCTACGCCTAACGCTACAACTGTTTTGATTAATTCCCCAGTTCCAAAGGTAGAAGTTTTTAAAGGATTTCGTTCGTCTGCTTTTAATAAACGTAAGCCAGAAGCCATGGCCATTTCGATAAATGCGGTCTTTCCATCGGCCGAAATACCGTACTCGGCTTCAATAATTCGCCCGAGTGGGTCTTGAACTTTAGCGATTTGTTTTTTTCCTCCTGAATACCATAATAGTAAATCGAGTGTACCTTCTCCCCCATCTGCCATCGGTAAACTAACCACTTCGATTGCTGGTGAAACCATACGAATACCTTCGGCCATGGCTTCGCAAACTTGTGGTGCATCTAACGAACCTCTGAATTTATCGGGAGCAAGCAGGATTTTCAAAACTATTCTAATTTAATTGATGGCAACAAAAGTCGGCAAAGTTTTGCCCGACTTTTGAAGTTTCTATTCAAAAACTGCCGAAAGTCTTCTATTTTGTAATTTATTGGTATTTGCTTTTTCAGTTTTAGGCAAAGTATTTTCTGGCTCAACTCTAAACTTATTTACGCCAACCATAACTTTACCTCCTTTCAATCGATTTACATTCGCCTCATACGATTTATTAACTTCTTCTTGTACAAAACCTTGCTCAAAAGCTGCCGTGATACCACCCAAACGTTCAACTTTCTGAAACATCTCCCAAGCTTCGGTTGCCAGTTGATAAGTTAGGTTTTCGATATAATACGAACCTGCCGAAGGGTCAATGGTTTTATCGAGATGTGCTTCTTCTTTCATCAATATAGCCATATTCTGAGCAATACGTTCGCCGAAATCAGAGCTAAGCTCATTGTTTAAAACGGCATCATAAGCACTGATAGTCAATGAGTCACAACCACCCATAACTGCCGACATGGCTTCGGTTGTGGCCCGCAACATATTAGTATATGGACTGAGCGTTGAATTATAAAAACTCGACGTTTGGCAATGAATTTGGCAATCCTTGATAAGTGACGCACAGTTGTAGGCTTCTAATACTTTACTCCACAAATAACGCAAAGCTCTTAGTTTAGCCACTTCCATAAAATAATTTGTACCAATCGAAATCGAGAACTCAAACTTTGAAATAACTTGCTCGGGAGTTAAGCCTAAATCGGTTAATTTATCAACGTACTCTACCGCTGAGGCGAGCGTGAAGGCTAATTCTTGTACGGTATTAGCTCCTGCATTATGAAATACGTGAGACTCGACTGTAAAGGCAGAAAATTGAGGAAACTGATGTGTTTTACTGAGTATTTGTTTTGTATTTTCCCAAGTATAATTACTTAATGTTGGCTCATCATTCAAAAACAACTCCGCCAATACATCTACCTGAAAACCTCCTTTGGGTAAATAATGGACAATTTTTGTAAGTTGATCTAAGGCTTGCTCTCGGTAGGGAGTCTTGAAAAATACAGGATTATCACTCAATTTAACGTTATTTAGCAATTTCACCCAATCTACTTTCTCGACATCAGTATTTTCAAAATCAATCACAACTGCCGACATACCTCTTTGTAAATAACTGATAATTAAAACATTAACTTCCTTCTCGGTGTTATACTTTATGTAAGCACGATTTTGCCAACTTCCTGAATTTTTATTTTTTTGAGCCGCCTGAATATTGGCAATTGGTAAATTACGAAGGTCTTCTTCCGAATAGTAAGGTTGTACTTCAAAATTTTCGAGTGTTTGCCAAACGAGGGTTTCATCAAAACTTTTTCCTTTTAAATCTTTAGTAACTTGAGTAATCCAATCACTTTTTGTGATTTTAGGAAACTCAGAGAAGAGAGAAGTGTTCATAAGTGAAATTGTATTTTTCTAAGATTATATTTGTTGTACTCTGACAAATGTAAAAATAAGCTTTGTACTTTTATTAGGCAAATTTTATTTGGAAAAATTTAGTTTAGTAAATACTTTGAAAATAGATTAAAAATCTCAAAATTCACCACTCGGTTAGGTCGATTTTTTTGTTATCTTTGCAACCCTTTTGATTTTGACTAAAAAATGACCGTTTTAGAAACTCCAAAAAACTCCAATATAACATTGCAACGTGAGGTGGACATAGTGTGGCAGAATTGCCTTAAAATGATACGGGAAAGTATCTCCGAACAAAGTTATAAAACTTGGTTCGAACCGATAGTACCCGCTAAATTAGAAGGGAAAAAACTGACTATCCAAGTGCCAAGCCAATTCTTCTACGAGTGGCTTGAGGAAAATTATGTACATTTACTACGAAAATCTTTAGATTATGCCATCGGTCGGGATGGAATGCTTGAATATTCGATTGTAGTGGATAGTGGAAATCGTCAGAAAAACGAGCCACAAATTGCCGTGAATATGCCACCAGTGCATAGTCCGCAATATGCCAAGCCTGATAATCATAATGCCGATGTTGTGAAAAATCCTTTTCAGATGAAGGATTTGGATTCGCTAAGCCTTGATTCTTACCTTAACCCAAATTATACTTTTGATAATTTTGTGGAAGGTGATTGTAATCGTTTGGCGAGAGCGGCGGGTTTTGCGGTTGCATCAAAACCAGGAGTTACGTCATTTAATCCATTGATGATTTATGGAGGAGTTGGTCTTGGAAAGACCCACTTGGTGCAAGCCATCGGAAATTTTATGAAAAATAAAGCGGGCGGAAAATTTGTGCTTTATGTTTCGTCTGAAAAATTTACGAGTCAATTTATCAACGCCATCAAGAATAACAGTCTGCAAGATTTCATGAATTTCTATATGCAAATTGATATTCTGATTATTGATGACGTACAGTTTTTATCAGGAAAAGAAAAAACCCAAGAAACTTTCTTTCATATATTCAATCACCTTCACCAATCTGGCCGCCAGATAGTCATGACTTCTGACCGCCCACCAAGAGAATTAGAAGGTGTTGAAGACCGTCTTTTATCACGCTTTAAGTGGGGCTTAACTGCCGATTTACAAACGCCTGACTTAGAGACACGTATCGCAATCATTCAGAAAAAAGTCCAAGCTGAAGGTATTCAAATTGCTTATGAAGTGATTGAATATTTGGCTCACAGTATCGATACAAACGTACGTGAATTGGAGGGTGTAATGATTTCATTATTGGCTCAAGCATCACTTACTCGACGTGAAATTGACTTAGAATTAGCAAAAACGACGCTTCGCCATTTAGTAAAAGATTCGGAAAGAGAAGTGACGGTCGATACAATTATTGAAGCAATTACTGAATATTATAAAGTACGCACTGCCGATTTGAAAGGAAAGAGCCGTTTGCGTGAAATTGTGTTACCTCGTCAAGTAGCTATGTACTTAGCTAAGGAATTAACTAATCTTTCGCTGAAATCAATTGGTTATCATTTTGGCGGTCGTGACCACAGTACGGTTATTCACGCCATTCAGACTGTCAATGATTTGATGGATACTGATAAAGAAATCAGCACGGCAGTTGCTAAATTATTGAAGATGTTTAGGAAGTAAATAGACCACGGTCGATAGTCAATAGTCCATAGAAATGAGCGAATTTGGATAAATTCGCTCATTTTTCATTTTATTGCCGTTGGTTTTAACCAACGGTAAATAATAAAATTTTCCTGTTCTTTTGCGAAGATGAGCCGCCCGACGTTCGGTTCGGCTCCGTTTTATTCTACATAAAGCACCAAGCCTTTCAAATAACTACCTTCGGGATGGAATAAATTTACGGGGTGGTCGGCTCCTTGCGTGAGGTGATGTAAAACTCTTACTTGGCGACCAACTTCGAGAGCAGCCGACATTATTGTGTTATAGAATAACTCACGGTCAACTACTTGTGAGCAAGAGAATGTAAATAATATACCACCTTTGGCCAATCTTTTTATGCCTTCGACATTCAATCGCTTGTAGCCTTGTACGGCATTATGACGTTTCGCAATGTTTTTGGCATAGGCTGGAGGGTCGAGAATAATGACATCATAAAACTGGTCATTTCTCTTCAAATAGTTCATTACATCTTCGGCGTATGCTTCGTGTTTATCGGTTTCTCCGAAATTCAGTGTCACGTTCTGATTCACTAAATCAACAGCTTTTTTAGATACATCAACCGAATGAACCAACTCCGCTCCTGCCTTCAAGGCGTAAATCGAAAATCCGCCCGAATAACAGAAAGAATTTAATACCTTCTTACCTTTTGCATACTGAGCCAATAACGCTCGATTATCTCGTTGGTCAAGGAAAAAGCCCGTTTTTTGGCCAGTTAGCCAATCAATCAGAAACTTATTATCGTTTTCTGCAACTTCGTGTGGAATTAACGAATGAGCGAATGAT
>NZ_JBMLRC010000020.1:0-5956 GCF_049241225.1 Emticicia sp. | reverse complement strand
AAACTTATTATCGTTTTCTGCAACTTCGTGTGGAATTAACGAATGAGCGAATGATTGCGTGAGTGAATGAATGAATAAATATGAATTTTCAACAGTTTTTGCAAAGACATCAGGTAAAGTTTCCTTACTTTTATCATAAACTGCTAAAAGACTTTCGCCATAAATTTGTTTTAATCCTGCCACAATCTTTTCTTTTTCTCGCCACATTCCAATCGTGTGTGCTTGAAAAACAACGACTCCTTTATAAAAATCAAGAATTAACCCCGGGAAGCCATCACCTTCGCCATGCACCAATCGGTAACAATTTACAACTCCACTCCCACCTTGAAATACGATTGTTTGACGTACCTGATAAGCCACCGAAAGTTTATTTAACCAAAATGCTTCATCGACATCAACGGCCTCATACGAAAAAATCTTAACCGCAATACTACCTTTGTAGTAGTGCCCAGTGGCTAAATATGTATTCTTTTTATCAAAAACTTCAACCACATCCCCATCGGTAGGATTACCTTCTATTTTGGCAATTGCTCCCGAAAAAATCCAAGGGTGCAGACGTTTTACTGCTATTTCTTTCCCTGCTTGTAAAATTACTTTTGCGTACATAAATTGTTTTTTTGAGATTAAACAAACAAATCTATTCTCTAATAATTAGTGTATCAGAGATAAAAATCTTGTTAATCATGCTCCTCGTTTAAATCTTACTACAAAATAAGAAAAAAATGAGCCTTGATAAAATCATATCACTGATTAAATATTATATTTACCCTCGTGTTTTTAAAGTAGATACAAACTTATAACCCTTAACCTCTCAAAATACCATGAAAGTCAATCGTAGAAACTTCCTACGTCAGACAGGACTTATCGCCGCTACCCCTTTGATAGCCAGCGAATTATGGTCTTGCACTCCTTCTTCTAAAACCGAAGAAAAAAGTTCAGATTCGACCGCAACCTCATCTATAATATCAGAACCATCAGTAAAAGAATTTGGCTTACAGTTATGGACTGTAAAAGAAGATTTAGCAAAAGACCCAAAGGGTGTTTTGAAATCTCTGGCAAGCTATGGTTATAAGCAAATCGAAAGTTTTCAAGGAGATAAAGGCGTATTTTGGGGTATGACAGCCAAAGATTTCAAGTCTTACATGGACGAACTGGGCATGAACCTCATCAGTACGCACTGCAATCCTGACTACACCATGAAGAAAGAAACCGAAAAAGAATTCGGTAAATTGGTAGATGATGCAGCAAGCATTGGTATGAAGTATTTGATTAATCCGTTTTTGGGAAGTTTAAAAACTGCCGACGAATGGAAAAAAGCTGCCGAAGGCCTCAATCGTCAAGGAGAAATGGCATCAAAAGCAGGTCTGAAAGTAGGCTATCATAATCACCACTTTGAATTTAAGAAATTTGGCGATGGCACTTGCCCTGAGCAAATCTTATTAGAAGGCACTGACCCTAAATTGGTTGATTTTGAATTAGATTTATATTGGGTTGTAAAAGCTGGCGAAGACCCAGAAGCTTGGTTTACTAAATACAAAGACCGTTTCCGCCTCTGCCATGTGAAAGATTACTACAAAGAAGATAAAATGAAGGAAATTGAGGCAAAAGAAAAACAAACTGACCCATTCTGGCCAATTGGTGGCTCAACGATTGTGGGTACAGGCCGCATTGATTTCCCTAAAATATTAAGTGTAGCCAAAGCCAACGGCATGCAATATTATATTGTAGAGCAAGAACGCTTCGATAACACAACTCCGCTAAAAGCAGTAGAAACTGACGCTGAGTACATGAAGAAATTAGTATTTGCTTAAAATACATTCAATCAGTCCCCTTTTTGTAGTATTTTCACAAAAAGGGGATTTTATTTTTTCCTATGAACACCAATGAACATTATCTTGATGGTTTGCTTTTAGACGCACTTCGCAAAGACGATGAAAAAGCCCTTGGATATTTGTTCAACACCTACTACAATAAGCTCTATCGTGCTGGCCTCAAATGGTGTTTGGATAGCGACCTCACCGAAGAATCAATTCAGTTGATTTTCAGCGATTTATGGAAATATCGACACAATCTTTCAGAAATTCAATCTTTTGAAGCCTATCTCAAAGGTTCACTCAAAAAACGTATCTTCAAAGAACTTCAAAAAGCCGACAGTATAGAAAAGGTAAATTGGGAAGATGCCGAAACATTTATACTATCTACGCAATCTTACGAAGAGATTTTAATCAAACAAGAAGCTGACGAATCGCTTAAAGTTAAACTGCGTTCGGCTCTCGATAAACTAAGCCCTCGCCAAAAAGAAATCATTATGCTGAAATATTTTGAAGAAATGAGTTTTAAAGAAATCTCTGAAAAAACTGGACTTCAAACCGACAGCATCTACAAGACCCTGCACGAAGGCATCAAAAAGCTAAGAAATCTGCTTTAAGAAGGCCAAAAACCTCCAAAGAAAAAATTTTCAAAAATTTTCTTAAAAAACCAGGAAGATTTTCTTCTACTATTCCTCTGTATAGATAGAACAGAATATTACAAGAAAATACAGCATGAAAAAGAAGCTGACACGATTTGATGCAAACCCAACCCTTGATGAATTGTTGGTCGATGAATCTTTTTTGAATTTTTATTTCAGAAAAGATGAAGCCGATATTTTAGAATGGGAAGATTGGGCCGATGATAACGAAGCAAGATTAGCAATGATTAAAGAAGCATTTAGCGAACTTGACCGCTTATCACTCAAATGGAAGTCCGAACAAATAGAAAATAAATACGCAGCTCTCAGTGAAGAGCTAAGCCATGCACCCAATGATAAACCAACGACATTACGAGTTTTTTACCGAAACTTATCTCTTATCAGATGGGCAGCCGCAGTTGTTATTTTGCTTGGGTTAAGCTGGTGGTATTATCAAAAAACTGATACAAAATCGGGTATTTATCAAGAATTAGTTGCAAATGCCCCCGTTGAGTTAATTGAAAAAGAGAATAAATCGGAAAAACCTTTATTGATTACTTTATCGGATGGTTCATCAATTTTGCTGCAAAAAGGTAGTCGATTGAGTTATCCAACAACATTTGATGGAGACCGCCGTGAAGTGTTTTTAGATGGAGAAGCGTTTTTTGAAGTAGCTAAAAACCCCGAAAAACCATTTTTTGTGTATGCTAATGAAGTCATTACTAAGGTTTTAGGTACAAGTTTTACCATCAAATCATTTAAAGGGCTGAAAGATATTCAGGTGATTGTACGCACAGGAAAAGTATCAGTTTATAGATTAGATGAAATTAAAAATAACGAAAAACTACTTCAATCAAAAGTATTAGAGGGTGTTGTGGTTGTTCCGAATCAGCAGATAAGTTTTAATAAAGAAGAAAATAATTTTTCAAAAACATTGGTAGAGCAACCAGAAATGCTTTCTGAAATGCCCCAATTTAATTTTGAATTTAGAGATGAGTCGGCAGCGGTTATTTTTAGTACGATTCAGAAAGCCTATGGAATTTCGATAGTTTTCGATGAAGAATTACTAAAAGAATGTCCAGTTACGGCCTCATTATCAGACGAACCACTTTATGGAAAATTAGAACTCGTTTGCAATGCCATTGAAGCACAATATCAGCTAATTGATGGGCAAATTATCATTAACAGTAAAGGCTGCAAAATCTAAATCGACATAACAAAGGTGGCTATTTATGACGAATAGCCACTAAAAACTTTAAAACAAATCAAATTTTAAAACTAAAAACCAAATTTTTACACTTTACCTGATTTCACCTAAAAACCAAAAAATCGGTGATGCTACCAACATCACCGATTGAATTTTCCCGAATCGAAATTATTGTGCAAGCCCTTGCCCAACCTCGAAAAACTCGGGAGTGTTTTTGTTTCATTTATTCACAAATTGTCAAAAACGTTTAAAATTATGAGATTTTTTACAAACTCCAATTCATTAATCACTAAAATCATGAAATTGAGCCTCCTGCAATTTTGTTTGGCTCTGCTTTTCACTGGACTCAGTTATGCACACACGAGTACTGCCCAAGAAGTACTCGACCGTGAGGTTTCGCTACAATTGAAAGAACAGAATCTTGAAAATGCTTTGAGTAAAATCGAGGAAACAGCCAATGTAAAATTTATTTTTAGTTCAAAACTCATCAAAAGTAGTCGTTTTGTATCTCTAAACGTAAAGCAACAAAAACTTTCGGCGGTTCTCGAAACCCTTTTAAAACCACTCAATATTAGTTTTAAAGTTAGTGGAAATAAAATTATCTTAAATCGCTTGGCTGAAGCAAGCATTGTCAGCCCAAACGTCATCGAAAGTCCAGTAACAGGAAAAGTAAGCGACTCGAAAGGCGAAGCCCTTCCAGGCGTTAGTGTGAGTATCAAAGGCACAAAAAAAGGTACAAGTACAGAAATGGATGGCACTTTTAAACTCAATGCTAATGCTGGTGATGTTTTAGTATTTAGTTTTGTAGGCTTCGCCACAAAAGAAGTAAAAGTAGCTGATAATCAATCAACTATCAACATTTCGCTTGAAGAGGCTTTTTCAACTTTAGGCGAAGTGGTAGTTACCGGTACTCGCAGCAGTGGACGCACGAAAATTGACACTCCTGTGCCTGTTGATGTGATTCCATTATCGCAAGTAACAAACAACGTCGGGCAAGTTGATATTAACCAAATTCTAACATTTATTGCACCCTCATTTCAATCTTCTCGTCAAGCGATTTCTGATGGTACTGACCACGTTGACCCTGCTCAATTACGTGGTTTAGGCCCTGACCAAGTTTTGGTTTTAGTAAACGGCAAAAGAAGACACCAATCTGCTTTGGTAAACGTAAATGGTACGGTAAACCGTGGTACTGTCGGAACTGACATGAATGCCATTCCAGCGACTTCGGTTGAAAAAATTGAGATTTTGCGTGATGGTGCCGCTGCACAGTATGGTTCGGATGCGATTGCTGGGGTGATAAACATTGTACTTAAAAAGCAAATCGGGTTGAGTGGAAATGTTTCGACTGGCGAAAACATCACATCTTATGATAAAAATTACGCCATCAATTTCTCAAACGGACAATCAAAAAGTGTAAATATTCAAGATGGACTCACCGCACAAATTGGTTTAAATTATGGATTGAAATTAGGGAAAAATGGTTTTGTGAATATCACGGGTGAGTTTGTTTCTCGTGGAGCAACCAACCGCACAGGTACATACACTGGGCAAGTATTTCCTGTAGTTGCTGGCCAAACCGACGACCAAGTAATTGCATCAAAAGGCCTTACGCGTGATAATTTTGATATGAGAATTGGTAACTCAGAAGTAAAAGGTGGAGGAATTGTTCTGAACGCCGCATTGCCAATCAACGAAAACATTGAAGCTTATGCCTTTGGTGGTTGGAATAATAAGAAGGGAAATGCAGCAGGTTTTTATAGATACCCCAATTCGGTTCCACTCTTAAATGCAGCAGCAGTTAGTGCAACAGGCTTAGCCAATAGCACTATCCGAACCAACGTTTTTAGTGTTTATCCAAATGGTTTTTTACCTGAAATAAACTCTGATGTAACCGATATTTCATTTGCAGCGGGTATTCGTGGTAAAATTATGAAAAACTGGAACTTTGATTTGAGCAATGTTTATGGTAAGAATACCTTCGATTACGGTGTAGATAATTCAGTGAACTATACTCAGGCAATCGGGACTACAAATTTCCAACGTACATTTGATGCTGGTGGAAACTCATTTTCACAAAACACTACGAATTTCGATTTAAGCCGCAAATATGAAACAGTTTTGAGTGGCCTTAACTTGGCATTTGGAGCAGAATTTAAGGTTGACCAATTCGGCACTCGTGCTGGTGAAGAGGCTTCTTGGAAAAACTATAACGAAAAAGCCGTTGGTGTAGCATTAGGTTCGCAAGTTTTTGCTGGTTTCTTCCCGAAAGATGCTGGTACCTTCAGCCGAAATAGCTA
>NZ_JBMLRC010000019.1:0-1996 GCF_049241225.1 Emticicia sp. | reverse complement strand
ATTTGATAATCAGTCATTTTCATCATAAGGTTCAAAATGAACTTTATGATGAAAAATTAGGAAACGTATGATTTTTACCTGAGATTAGGCAACTGTTATTTAATAAAAAATGTTTTTATAACGGAATTAATGCGTTATAATTTTGATTATATATTGTTTTTTTATTAATATTGTACTACTAAAACATATACATGTATGCCTACTCTCGACCGTAGTAAGTTCAAATATAACGCTAAAGTTTTTGAAAAAACTTGTTTGTACTGTGGTACTGTTTATTTTGCCAATCGCTCGACCGCCAAATACTGTTCATCGACTTGTCGTGGTTATGCCAACCAAGCAAAGAACCTCAATGAAGCAGCTCCGTGGAATGAAGAAGACCGCACGGTTGATGCCTTACTTTCTCAAGTAGCTTATTTAAAAGGGCAGTTGCAGCACTATGTCAATGAAAATGACGAATTGAAGAGAATCATTGCAGAAATAAAAAAGCCTTGACGCAGACATGTACAAGGCGATTCTGTATTCCTACAACTTTGATGCTAAGATAGCTATTTTCGAGCTTCAAAGCTCATCTTTGTATCATTTTTTTTGCATCTACACTCCGTTATTTTGCTTCTCCAATTAATTTTTTAACAGACTTTAATCTATTATCTTTGTATAATACCCACTTATGAAGTGGTATTCAAAATTGAATTTTAAAGTTTAGTATGACAAAAGAAAACCAAAATACTGAGTGGAAAGAATCTTGGCGTGATGAATATATCAAATGGATTTGTGGTTTTGCTAATGCCCAAGGCGGTACATTATATATTGGTATTAATGATAACGGTATTGTCAGTGGCCTTGATGAAGCAGAGAAATTACTGGAGGATATTCCGAATAAAGTGCGTGATGTCTTGGGGATAATGGTCGATGTAAACCTACTTTCTGAAAACAATTTACAATATTTAGAAATCATTGTTGAGCCATATCCTTATCCAATAAATTATAAAGGTCAGTACCATTTTCGGAGTGGAAGCACTAAACAAGAACTAAAAGGACTTGCGTTAAATAAATTTTTACTCGAAAAAACGGGCAAACATTGGGATTCTATTCCGATGCCTCATCTCAAAATTAAAGATTTGAATGTTCGTGCTTTTGATGATTTCAGAAAGCGTGCTACCAAATCTAAAAGAGTTGAAGATGATATTTTGAATGAATCAGATGAAACACTATTGATTCATTTAAATCTGATTGAGGAAAATCAGCTCAAAAGGGCGGCATTATTACTTTTTCATGAAAGGCCCGAACGCTATATTACTGGTGCGTATGTGAAAATTGGCTTCTTCGCTAACCCTGCCGATATACTTTATCAAGACGAAGTACATGGTACACTTATGCAGCAAGTAGATAAAACAATGGATTTATTACTGAGCAAATATATGAGTGCCATGATTAGCTACGAAGGTATATATAGGGTTGAAACATATCCTTACCCCGAAAAAGCACTCCGTGAGGCTGTATTAAATGCCATTGCTCACAAAGATTATAGTAGCGGCAGTCCGATTCAAATTAAGGTTTTTCCTGATGCTTTATATATTTGGAATGATGGAGAATTGCCTCATAATTGGACACTCGAACGTTTCGTTACTACGCACACATCAAAACCCCGAAATCCCGACGTTTCAAATACCTTTTTTAGAGCTGGTATGGTAGAATCGTGGGGGCGTGGCATCTCAAGGATATTACAAGAGTGTACACTTGCGGGTGTTCCACAACCCTATTTTGACCTCGAAATGGGTGGGGTTGATGTAAGGTTTTCTCCGAGAATAGCACAAAGTGTGTCGGAGAAAATGTCGGAAGAAACTACGGTGAAAAGTACGGTGAAAAGTGGGTTGAAAAGTACGGTGAAGACCTTAGAGTTAATTAAAGAAAATCCATTAATAACAATACCTGAATTAGCAATTGCATTGAATAAATCAAAAAGTGCGATTGAAAAACAGATTGCAAAACTAAAAGA
>NZ_JBMLRC010000018.1:0-29203 GCF_049241225.1 Emticicia sp. | reverse complement strand
TCCAAGCAATTGATTTTTCGTTTAATGCACCAGAAATGATGCCTGTTTTACCTTTTAGAAGTCCGTATGCCATTATTTTATTGTTTACTAATAGATAAGCCTACTTTTAAATTTTAAGGCCTCAAAGGTACGTTTTTTCTGAAAAATAAAAAACCGCCTCTCAAATCAGAAAGACGGTTCTTAGAAAATCAAAAGTTTGTACTTTTTAGTAAATCAAATACCGCACCCGTAAAGTGCCATCAATATTTTTGCCGTTGCCAAAATCTGCTTTTATTTTAAATGTGAGCCAAAAGGCTTTTTCATACATTTCTGGAATTAGTTTTGGTTGATTGATTTCTTTTACATCGATGATTTCGAGGTCTGATGTAATTGCATCAGCAAGAAAAAGTGTATAATTTTGAAAAGCAAAATACCAATCCGAATCTTTGTAATTCTTATTTTTTCCATAAATATTTTTATTCCCTACCACAAAAATATTTTTTAAGTTTTCATATTCAGGCTTTCCATTAAAATTTACAATTCGAATATCAATATCTGAAGATACGAATATACATGAAGGTACTAAGTTTGGTAAAGCTATTAGCCCTCTTGGTCCATAAAAATCATTGAAATTAGTACCTGTAAATCTCCCTTTTTTATCAAAAAATTGACCATTAAATTCAGCTGTTTCGGTAGGTTCGTTTGCATTGGTGATTTTAACAGTTAAGTTTTTAGTACTGATTGTCCCATCAACACTACTTGTACGCAATGAGATTTCATGTTCTCCATTTTTCTCAAAAATAAAGACAGGGTTATTGGTAATTGATTTGTATCTGTTTACATGCCATTCAAAATTTGACGTATTCTTTGATAAATTTTGACATTGCACTCTTCCATTATCTAATAATACAACCGTAAAATCTGCGACTGGCTTTGGTGGAATATCACTTATAGAAACAGTCTTAGAAAATGTTGTTTTATTATTTTCTATATCCCAAGTTGTTAGCAATAGCGTATATGCTCTATTTTCACTGTACTTGTGTTCATTATAAAGTGGAAATTTTTCAATAAAATTATTTTCAATTCTCCCATCGCCATAATCTATACTAAACTTTACTGCTTTCAAATCCATATTTGTAATATAAACACGTCCATACTCTTCGACTCTTACATTCAGTTCGGGTAAAACTTCTTCTTTACTATCTTTTTTACAACCAAATAATAGTAAAGAAAAAGCTAACAAAAAAATAGTGTTTTTCATCTTAAAAGTATTTTGTGAATGTAAAGTACTATCAAAGTTGTTTCAAAAGTAATATTCAAACCCACAATCCAACATTAGAGTTGTATCAGTCATTATTTAACGGCAAGTAAATGATTTAACGGTAAAACAATTATAAAAAATAAAAAACCGCCTCTCAAATCAGAAAGACGGTTTGTTGATTTTTAGTTGTTGATTCTAAGCCTTTTTAAAAAATTTACCCTATTCTTTAAAAAATGTATTTGTTTTCCTCAATCATAGCATCAGCCACACGGCGGCGAGCGTTTTTGAGGTTCATTGGTTCAATTTTAGTGAAACGTTTCAAGCCCATGAGCATTACTCTGAGTTCGTCGCCTTCGGCAAACGATGTGATAGCTTCACGACCGGCATTATTTACTTTGGCAACTGCTTCGTGCAAATAAATTAAGGCCATATCTTTTTGTAACTCAACTGCCGCTTCGCCTTTGATGCCGATTAGTTTTTCAACTCTCAAGAGTGCCGATTCGGCTACATAAATTTCGATGGCCATATCTGCTACGTTCATCAAAATTTCTTGTTCGTTCGATAACGACATCATGAATTTCTGTACTGCCGCACCCGAAACCATCAAAGCTGCTTTTTTCAAGTTTTTCAATACTTTTTTCTCAGCTGCAAAAAGCGTTTCATCATCAGAAGCACTGAAATCTGGAATCGACATGATTTCTTTACCAACTGCCATTGCAGGGCCCATCAAATCAAGTTCGCCTTTCATGGCACGCTTCAAAAGCATATCAACAATCAACATACGGTTGATTTCGTTGGTGCCTTCAAAGATACGGTTGATACGAGCATCGCGGTACGCACGCTCTAAAGGTGCATCGGCCGAGTAGCCCATTCCTCCATAAACTTGTAAGCTTTCATCAACTACGTAGTCTAAAACTTCCGAGCTGTGTACTTTCATAATGGCACACTCAATAGCAAATTGTTCGAGTGCCTTTAATTTTGCTTCGGCATCGCCCAAGCCTTGTGCTTTTAGGTCTTCAATGGCATCGTCAATGTTTTGTCCTGCACGGTAGTTGGCCGTTTCAGAAGCAAAAATACGAGTAGCCATCTCAGCCAATTTATATTTTATCGCACCAAATGAGGCAATAGAAACTCCAAATTGCTTGCGTTCGTTGGCATAATTGATTGCATGATTTAATGAACCTTTCGAGCCGCCCACTACTGCAATACCGAGTTTGATACGACCAATATTAAGGATATTTACCGCAATTTTAAATCCATTTCCACGAGTTGAAAGCATGTTTTCAACTGGAACATGGCAATCATTAAAGAAAACCTGACGAGTATCTGAGCCTTTGATACCAAGTTTATGCTCAGGCTCATTCATCGTGATTCCACCGAAAGATTTTTCTACGATGAATGCTGTAAGGTTTTTATCATCATCAATTTTTGCAAAAACAATAAACAATTCGGCAAAACCGCCATTGGTTATCCACATTTTTTGTCCGTTGATGATATAATGCTTGCCATCAGCAGAAAGAACTGCTTTCGATTTTCCAGCGTTGGCATCCGAACCCGAATCTGGCTCAGTTAAGCAATAAGCCGCTTTCCACTCGCCCGAAGCCAAAAGTGGCAAATATTTAGCTTTTTGTTCTTCGTTTCCGTAATACACAATCGGTAAAGTTCCGATACCTGTATGAGCTGATTGTGCCACTGAGAACGAGTGACCTGTTCCGAGAGCCTCAGCAACCAACATCGAGGTATTGAAATTCATACCAAAACCACCATATTCTTCAGGAACGGCAGTTCCGAGAAGACCCAACTCACCAGCTTTTGTCATTAGAGAAGACATTAATTCTGGAGACTTGGCCGTATCAATTTCATTAAGGCGTGGGTGAACTTCGGTTTTCAAAAAATCACGGCAAGTTTCGGCAATCATTTGTTGCTCTTCCGTAAATTCTTCTGGAATGAAAATTTGGTGAGCTTCTACTTCTTTGATTAAAAATTCGCCACCTTTAATTGATGCTTTGTTTTCGGTTGCTATCATGGTATTATGAATTGAATATTATCGTTGTTTAAATAGTATGCGTGCATACTGTTGCAAATATAAAGAATTTTTAAATTGTTATGCAAGCATACTAATAAAAATATTTTTAAATACGTAAGTTTTATTTTCTCTTAGTGAAGATTTAAATCATAAACAGCTCATTTCCAGCCTTTTGGAGGAAATTTTGAGCGTGTGAAAGATTCGTTACAGGCAAAACATTGAGATGGGGGAAGTCTTATCCACCAAGGTGGCTGGTACAAGTCGTCGTATAGAAAAGGTTTGGGACTTGATAAGTTACGGTCGATAATTACTATTTCTTCGTGGACATCAGAAACCGTAAAATAGCCGAGTACTTCTTCGGCGGCATTATTGGTGTTTTTAAAATTCCCTCGGATAGATTTTGGCGTTGGGTCGAATAATCCGCCGGAAGCTTTGCTTTGTTCTTTTACTGTATTCCAAAATTTGTAGGCATTTTCATTGATTGAATATTGATTGATTACCAAATAATAATTATTGGTATTGTCGTATGGCACTTTGATTAGGCTTCTATTAAAACTATTTCCATCAATAAGCCTATCGTTTTCTAATTCTAAACAATTTGTACAGACTACTTTTTCGTAACAATCCTGACAGCACGGTTGCACATACGATGTAGTTCCAGCGGCGGTTGCAACGGTGTATTCTCGACACCAATCAATTTTTTTTACATGATACCAATCCCATTTGTAATAGTTTTTTTCACCTGGCGTATCTTTTACATTTACACTAACCCTAAATTCGCCTCTTTCGGTTTTTAGATAGGCTGGTGGTATTATTTCCTTAAATTCGATACTTACTTTTTCAATTTTCGGTACAGCTGTTACTTTTTCGGGCGAAGACTCATATTTTTTCTTATCGAAGGTTTCTACAAAAAGCTGATAAGTTCGACCCACAACCAGTTGGATTTTATCGACTGAGCGATAGTTATAGCCACGAGGAAGTTTTACAGAATTATTTTGTGATGGGTCGTCAAAGAAAGCATATTCGTTCCCTAAATTATCTTTAAGAGTAACTTTGGCATCGGCCACGTAATCTTTAAAAACCGAGGCATCGGAATTGTAGGGAGCATCATAAGTAAGATATACATATTGATAATCGAGCTTGGTGGTAAGCTGTGATTCAATTACTAATCTACGTACATCGCTATTTAGCTTTGGGTCGAAAGGTTCGACGCAGGCATTTATTCCAAATAAAATCAAAGCGAATGCCAAATGTATTTTATATTTCATTTTGCAATAAAAAAATATTTTTTACCAATTAAAGATTATTGGTTTCATCTTTAATCAATTGTGATTTTTAGTCGAACAAGTTTTCTGTTCTTACAATTATTTTGCAAACTATAAGCCTCACAAAATTATCTCCAACCTTTTGGTGCAAACTTTGTTCGCATATAAGTTTCCTCACAGGTAACACAATTGGACGACCTTCTCCAGGCAGGTGGTAGATATTTTTGACTTTCAAATGGCTTTGGACTCGTACGGTTACGGTCGATAATTACAATTTCTTCGTGAATGTCAGAAACGGTGAAATACCCTAAAACTTCTTCGTTAGAGTTAGCAACATTACTAAAATTACCACGTATGGATTTTGGTGTCGGGTCGAAAAGGCCACCTGAAGCTTTACTTTGTTCTTTTACGGTATTCCAAAATTTGTAGGCATTTTCGCTCAATGAATATTGATTGATAACCAAATAATAATTGCTGTTTGCATCATAAGGTATTTTTGTTAGAAATCTATTGAAAATATTTCCATCAATTAGTCTATCACTTCCTAATTCTAAACAATTTTTACAAAAATATTTTTCATAACAGTTTCCACAACACGGATATACAATCGAACTACTACCTGACCGAGCTTCCCCGCACCATTCAATTTGTTGAACATTGTACCAGTCCCATTTATAAAAGTTTTTTTCGCCGGGGATATCTTTTACATTTATCGAAACATTGTATCCTCCACGTTCGGTTTTTAAAAAAGCAGGGGGAATAATTTCAAAAAACTCAGTTATTACTTTTTCTATCTTTGGAACAGGCACAACCTTTTCAATGGTAGACGAATATGTTTTTTTATCGAAAGTTTCTACAAAAAGCTGATAACTTCGCCCCACAACTAATTGGATTTTTTCGACTGAACGATAATTATATCCTACTGTTGCTCTGATAGCATTATCTTGGTAAGTATCATCAAAAAAGGCAAATTCATTACCCAAATTATCTCGAAGTGTTACTTTAGCACCGGAAACATAATCTTCAAAAACAGAAGCATCAGAAGTGTACGGGGCATCATAAGTAAGATATACGTATTGATAATCGAGCTTTGTTGTAAGCTGAGATTCAATTACTAATCTGCGTACATCACTTTTTAGTTTTGGGTCGAAAGGTTCGACACAAGCAACTAAGCATAAACTAACAATAAAGAATATAAGTAGACATTTAGATTGCCATTTCATTTTAGAACTTAAAATTATAGGTTAGTGATGGAATGATACTTCCCAAAACTGAAAGTTTGTAGATTTTTACTCTTGAATCATAGATATTCAAAGGCGTTTGTTGTCTTAAAAACACCGAATAGGCATTTCTTCTGAAGAGTATGTTATAAAGCGAAAAATTCCAGTTACTTCTATAGCCTTTTGTGCGGTAAGGATGCGTTTCGATATTCATCGATAAATCAATTCTGAAATAGTTTGGAATCTGTGATTGATTTCGACTATTGTAGTAGGGCAAAAATGAACCCGATAAAAATAATTTTGAGGCTGGATAAGTAATAGCTCTACCCGAAGTAAAATTTAAATTGCCTGAAAATGAGACTGTTTTACTGGCTTGATAAGAACCAACCGCATTGAAACTATGCGGACGGTTAAAAATTGGCGGAAAATAGTTTCCGTTGTTGATGGTTTCTTCGGGCGAGTCTCCAACAATTTTTATGAGTGTCTGCGAATACGTATAACTCAACCAACCCGTAAGAACTCCTAAATTCTTTTTGATAAATAATTCAGCACCATACGCAAAACCATCACCTTGCAAAATAACAGTTTCGGGTTTTGGATTTAAAATTAGGGTTTCACCATCTTTATAGTCGATGGCATTGAATAGTTGTTTATAGAAAATTTCGGCCGAAAGTTCGTAAGTTTTTTCTTTTGAGTTTCTGAAATAACCAATCGAAAATTGATTAGAATATTGAGGTTTTGTGTAAACATCACTTAGTTTCCAGCGGTCGCTTGGCAAGGCTGCGGTTGTGTTTGAAAGCAAATTGATAAACTGGCTCATTCGGTTGGCACTTGCTTTGATGCTCGAATTCGCATTAATGCTATAATTGAATGATATTCTTGGCTCTATGCTCGAATATTGCTGGATGACATCTCCTTTTTGAAACATTGTGGAATCTATCAAACTCAAAGTAGAACGAGGCTGGTTTGCTTCATAATTATAAACTTTGCTACTTCCAAGAGCTTGATACAAGGCAAATCGTAAACCGATGCCCATATCAAACTTTGAGTTTATCTTGATTTTATCATTGACAAATACGGCTGACTCTAAAGCTCGCTCGTCGGGAAGAAGTGCAGGGTTTTTGTTTGAGGTTTCTAAAGTTGGCAATAAGCTGCCTGGCTTAATAAGGTAGCTGTTTACTTGTACTCCGATTTCGGCTTCGTGTTTTTCGTTGGGTGTAAATATCAAAACCGATTTCAGACTTTTATAAGCAATCGAACTACTGAGTGTAAAAGCCGATGCTGAGTCGGTATTGATAATATCTACATCATAATTCGCAAAAATACCGTGAGTTTTTAGGGTGAATTTTGGTCCGAAGTAATGCGACCACGAAGTTGAAAGATTCCGTGATGTCCAATGATAGCGTGCATCACTATTTTCGTCGATTGTAGAAATTGTATCTTTTGCGAGTTTGAAATTATCATTTCCGATAAAAGCCGAAACAGATATTCTGTCTTTCTTGGTTGGTTTGTATTCTGCTTTGGCGGTTACATCATAGAAATTTGCTTTACTTCCTGACAAACGCTTGATTTTGAACAGATTGACAACTTGGTCAACGTAAGAGATACGGCCGGCTACAAAAAAACTAAGTTTATCTTTTATGATTGGGCTTTCAATAAACAATCGGCTCGAAATTGTGCCAACTCCGCCATTGATTGAAAACTTGCTGGCATTGGCATCTTTCAGATTGACACTCAAGACTGACGATACTCGACCACCAAACTGAGCTGGAACTCCACCTCGATAAAAATTAAAATCTCGGAAAGCGTCAGGATTAAAAACTGAGAAAAAACCCATTAAGTGCGAAGAATTGAAAATGGGAGCTTCTTCCAATAAAATTAAATTTTGGTCAATGTTTCCGCCACGCACATTAAAACCCGACGCACCTTCTCCCACTGTGGTAACTCCTGGTAGCGTAAAAAGACTTTTGATAATATCAACTTCACCGAGTAAGGTTGGTAGTTTTTTTAATGCCTTGTAGTTTAAACTCGAGACTCCCGTAGTGAGACTTTTTACATTTTGATTGGCACTTTTGGCACTCACTTCTACTTCCGCCAAATCGTTGACTTTTTCATCAAGCGTAAAATTTTGAGTGGCGTTTTTGGTAGCATCAAGTTGGAAGTTTTTACTGAAATATCCTTGATGCGTTATTTTTATGAGAAAACTTCCTTTCAGAATTGTCATTTCGTAATTTCCGAGAGAGTCGGTGGTTGTGCCATATCCTGTCTGAGGAATAAGGATATTTGCACCATAAATCGGTGTGTTAGTATTTGCCTGAGTGATTGTGCCTTTTATTGTTACTTTACTTTGGGCAAAGTTGCAAATGGGTAACATTACAAATAAAACAAGCCAGAACTTATTCATTATCAATTATTTTGGTAATTATTGTGTTTACGTGCGGAACAAGAAAAACCTCTTTCTCTTTTTACAAATATAATGAGTTTATGCTTTAATCAAAATTTATACGATTATTGATACAGCTAAAATTCTTTCTTTATTTTAAATGAATAATTTGATTGAATCTGGTTTGGAAAACTTTGTACTTTTTGGAGAATTTTATAAAACAAAAAACCTCTGCTTTCAAAAAATCGAAATACAGAGGTTTTTAAAATGGATATTTATTTTGATTTATTCTACCACAAATTCATAAGTTCCACTTGAAACTTCAAAAATTGCTTTATCTTTTTCAGACTTTACGTAAGTGATACCTTCAATTTTTACAGGTTTTTTCTTTACAATGAAGAACTTCCCTCCTTCTTTGATATTATTGATTGTTTTTCCTGTTTGTAAAGGTAGTTGTATTTGAACTGAAACATTGGCAGGAATATTTAATTTCAAACTAAACTTATTGCCTTGTAAGTTTGATTGACTTGTAATCTGACCATAATTCGTATCAAAAGTTTTTGATTCTTGGCCTAATGGCGGAGCAATTACAACCTTAGCTTCATTGAAATTTGGCTCTGCTATTACTTTTTTCGCATAAATTTTTGCCAAAAGGTCTTCTGAGTAAGCATAATTTTCTACGAAAGGTGTATTCTCATCTATTACTTTGGCAACCAAAGTATTTTCATCGGCTTTTTTAGGAAGACCTTCTACCTCAACATATCGGAAGCCGTGATAGCTGAATTTAGGTTCCCATTTTTCTATGCCATATCCTTTTAAAAGATATTTATCAGTTGGTTTGATTCCTTTTTGGTCGGCCAAGCCTTTGTCGGTCAAAGTTTCAGCATATTTTAGTTCAACTTCTTTGGTTGCTTTACCTTCGGTTTGTAGATAGGCAAAGCCAACTATATTTTGTCCGAAATCAAAAACATAACGGCCTTTTCTTGGCTCGGTTATTTTTACTGCCTTTATTTCTTTGATAACTTTTGCTTGTGGCGAGATTTGAGGCTTGAGTTCTATTCCACTTTGAGCTTCGTCCATGATTGCCGCATTTTCCCAATCCTTGCCATATTCAAGTTGGGCATTGTAAACTTCACCAGCGTAAATCGAATTTGACACAATTGGTGAAAGTCGAGTTTTCCAACTTCCATCAGAAATTACGGTTTGGCGAGAGCCATCATAAAACTCCATTTCCATCTGAAATAAAAGTTTGTTTGGCAGATTACCTTTTTGCCAAGCATTTCCGAGCGTTGCAGTAATGAAGTTGATACCGATACTTAAATCTTCGTTTGAGATTTCGTAAATCTGATAAGGAATTATCTTAGAATCTTTTGTCAAACCGGGTGTCAGAATATCTTGTCCTACTTTTTTTCCGTTGAAAATCAAGTGATACGCTCCTACTCCAGTTACATAGATTCTGGCTCTTGTGGCACGTTTGCTTAAGTTAAATTCCTTTTGAAGTTCGATTGATTTGCCATCAGTTCCGTTTTTGCCAATCCAATGAGCCGACCAATCTTCTTTTTTTAGCAGGGCCATTTCCCACCAAGTTGGTTCGCTGTAAAGCGTTGGTTTGTTTTTCTCATTCCATATTTTCACTTTCCAGAAATATCTTTTACGAGATTCGAGTGGTTTTCCTGCATAATCTATTTTTATTGATTGATCTGATTTTACCATGCCTGAGTTCCAGACGTTTCCGTTATCTTTTTTTAAGTCGGCTTCGTTATCAGCTACTAAAATCTGATAGGCTGTTTGTTTTGCACCTCGATTGGTGGCTTTCATTTGCCATGATAATCGTGGATTTAGTACTTCCAAGCCCATTGGCGTTTCTTGGTATTCACATCTGAGTTTTTCGAGTGTTTGTGCGTTTGTTTGAAAAATATTCAAACTTATAAAGAGCAAAATGAGTGTTTTCTTCATCTAATTTTCTTTTGGTTTCTACTAAAAATCTATTCTTTATTGATTTATCGGCAATTTCTTAAAATATTCTCTATTATTCTGCCTATTAATTATCTTTTGTTGTTGAAAATCTCTAATTATCCCTTTTATCCCTCAAAACTTCCGCTTCATCAAACAAAACTTTCGGTATGTTTCCAACGTTATTACTTTTGGTTGATAATCTTGGTTTTGTATTAAGTTTAATAATCCTTATTATTTTTTATTCATTAACCATTTAAAACAAAAATCTACCATTCTTCACTATTTTTTAAGTAAAAAGTGTTCAAAATTGTCAACAAATTAAACATCTACAATTATGAATATCTTTTGAAAGAGAAATAGTTTTCATTTTTATTACTACAAAAAATCCAATTCATGAAAAAACTATTATTGTTGTTAGTTAGTCTGTTTTTCACGTGGAATGCCTCAGCACAAGACAAATTTACGGTCAGTGGGTACATAAAAGATGCCGCCAATGGCGAAGGTTTGATTGGGGTTTCGGTTTATGTACAAGAAGTTAAGACTGGTACACAGACAAATCCGTACGGCTTCTATTCGCTTACACTTCCCAAAGGAACGTACAACTTGGTGTTGACGTATGTCGGCTTTGAAAAAATTACCAAAAAAGTTGAGCTTTTGAGTCAAGATGTAAAGTTAGATGTCGAGCTAAAAGATGATTCGAAGCTTTTGCAGGAAGTGGTTATCACTACAAAAAAGGCTGATGATAATGTAAAAAGCCTTGAAATGTCAGTCAATAAAGTTGATATCAAGACCATGCAAAAAATGCCTGCTTTGCTCGGAGAAGTTGATATTATCAAAAGTATTCAGTTTTTGCCCGGCGTTACATCGGTTGGTGAAGGTGCTTCGGGTTTCAATGTTCGTGGTGGTGGAATTGACCAAAATTTAGTTTTGCTCGATGAAGCTCCCGTTTATAATTCCTCTCACCTTTTTGGTTTTTTCTCGGTTTTTAACCCAGATGCTGTTAAGGATGTAAAATTGATTAAAGGTGGTATTCCTTCTCAGTATGGTGGACGTGTTTCTTCAATCTTGGATGTAAGAATGAAAGAAGGAAACTCAAAAAAGCCGCAGTTTTCTGGGGGAATTGGTAGTATCTTTTCGAGGTTTACTTATGAGCGTCCTTTTTTGAAAGATAAGGGTTCTTTTATTGTAGCATTGCGTAGGTCTTATATTGATATTTTGGCAAAACCTTTTTTGAATGATGATTTGAAAGGGACAAGCTTTTACTTCTATGATTTTACAGCAAAGGCTAATTACCGAGTAAATGAAAAGAACACAGTTTTTCTTTCTGGATATTTTGGGCGAGATACTTTCGGGGCCGATTTTGGTTTCAACTGGGGAAATGCCACCACGAGTTTTAGATGGAATCACGTTTTCAATAATAAGCTCTTTTTGAATAATACCGTTTTTTATAGCAATTATGATTACGCTTTGCAATCTGATTTGAAAGAAACCAATAATCAAGATGCCTTTCGTTGGAAATCGAACATTATTACTTACAGTATAAAGCCCGATTTTACGTATTATCCGAACACAAAAAATACCATTACTTTCGGTGGACAATTAACTTATTATACTTTCAATCCGGGGCAGGCAGTTGCTATTTCAGGTGGGGTCGAACGTACGATTGGTTTAGATGATAAATTTGCTGCTGAAAATGCTTTATACATTGGTAATGAGCAAAAGTTGACCTCAAAAATTTCGCTACAATATGGGCTTAGATATTCGCTTTATAATTATTTAGGAAAAGGAAAAGCGTATGAATTGAGTGCCGCCACTAATGACGGTGAGCGAAGAAGCATTACTAAAACAACTGAATTTGGTTGGGGAAAAAGTATTCAACAATATGGCAATTTTGAGCCAAGATTCGCAGCAAACTTTAGCCTTGGACAAGATAATTCAATCAAAGTGAGTTATAATCGTTTAGCCCAGTATATTCACCTTCTTTCAAATACAACTGCGTCTTCGCCACTTGATGTTTGGACGCCGAGTAGTAATAATATTAAACCACAACTAGCCGATCAGTTTGCTTTGGGATATTTTCATAATTTCAGCGATAATCTATATGAGACTTCGGTTGAGGTGTATTATAAAGACCTTTACAACCAAATTGATTATGTAAGAAATGCCGATTTATTGTTGAATCCTGCCGTTGAGGCCGATTTACTTTCTGGAAAAGGTCGTGCTTATGGGGCAGAGTTTTATGTAAAAAAAGCAAAGGGTAAATTTAATGGTTGGGTGAGTTATACACTCGCTCGTACGGAAAGAAAAATCGAAGGTTTAAATCAAAATAATTGGTTTCCTAGTCGAATTGATAAGACACACAACTTGTCGGTTGTGGCTATTTATGACTTAAACAAACGTTGGACCTTCTCAAGTAATTTTACATTCAGCACTGGTACTCCGGCGAGTTTCCCGACTAATAAATTTATTTGGCAGGGCTATGCTCTTCCACACAATTATTACGATACTCGCAATACTTACCGAATTCCAGCATCGCACCGTCTTGACTTTGCAGCTACTCGACAAACCAAATATGGTTTCTTTAAGCGTGGCACCGGCGAATGGGTTTTCTCGGTTTATAACGTTTATAATCGTCGTAATCCTTTTTCGGTGTTTGTTCGCCAGAATGAAACAGACCCAACAAAAACTGAGGCGGTTCGCTATGCGGTTTTTGGTTCGATTATTCCAGCTGTTACTTATAATTTTAAATTCTGAAAGCCCCACCTAAATCCTCCCCTATAGGGAGGACTTTTAAAATATAAAAAAAATGAAAAAAATTCGTAATTTATTCCCTATATACTTTTTATCCGTAATTTTATTTTCTTGTACGGATGTAATTGACATTGATGTTGAAGAAGGAGTTTCTCAACTTTCGGTTGATGCCCTTGTCAATAATAAGCCTGAGACACAAACTATCAAGCTAACCTTGACTCAAGGTTACTTTGATAATTCGGCTATCAAGCCTGCTCTTGGTGCTACGGTATTTGTGTTTGACCAAGATAGTGTTGCTTATGAATTTAAAGATTTGAAAAAGGATGGTGTTTATATCTACGATGCGAAGAACAAACCTTTGAATAAAATAGGCAAGCAGTATGCACTTTATATTAATTATGGTGGTGAAGAGTATATTTCGGTTTCTAAACTCAATCGTGTACCTAAGATTGATTCAATTAATTATGAAGTTGAGCGGCTTCCTGTAAAACCAGAAAATGGTCCACAAGAAGGTTTTCTGCCACAATTCTACGCTAAAGATTTTGAAGGAGAAGGAGATTGTTATTGGGTAAAAGCGGCAAAGAATAATAAGTATTTTTCAAAGGCCACCGAAATTCAAGTTGCTTACGATGCAGGATTTAGTCCGGGTTCAAAAACGGATGGACTTTTGTTTATTTTGCCTATTCGCACATCAGTTGCCCGAGAATTGTACTCTGATAAAGATACCTTGAAAGTTGACCTTTATTCGATTACAAAAGAGCAGTTTTACTATTTGCAGTTTGTTCAGCAAGTTTCGCAAGATGGTAGTTTGTTTTCTACGCCTTTGGCAAATATTCCAACGAATATCATTAACAGAAATTCTAATTCTTCCAAAAAGGCTGTTGGTTTCTTTGGAATTTCGGCCGTTAGTTCAATGCAGACAATTATTGATAAAAATAAGGCAAAGCCTAAGAAGTAAAATATTCAGCTTTCCCTTCGGCTTCGCTCAGGGAACGACACTAACTTTATTTAGTGTAGAGGAAATTCAGACTAAAACAAATTCTTCCAAGTGCCTTTTATGTAATTGTATTTTAAGGTACTTGGAAGTGCTTTCCAAAAGTATTTATTGATTTCTACCGAGAAAGATGGCTGCATATAGCAGTTAATTACACACCCTTCGCATTCTTTCAGTTTACCTTCTAGAGCAACAATTTCTTGCACTTCGTTTGATTTGTACAAATCAAAAAGGTTTCCTTTTATCTCAAAATCTTTTGTTCCGAGATGGTAACAGGGCAGAACTAATTTGTTTTCTGGCGAAATTACTATTGTACTTGAAGCAGCTCGACAGACTGGGTTTTCTACACGATTTCCGCCATTTTTTCGGAGGTCGATAAACGCTTCATTCAAATACACATTTTTCTGTTTTCCCCACCACAAAAGTTTTTGCAAACTCACTTCCGAAAGGTTTTCCCCGGTTTCTACTGAGTTATAGTTGAAAACTGGATTGAGAATTAAGACTAAATCATTGGGTTGAGTGATTTCATTCCACACCCGCTCAATCTTATCCACATTTTGTTCAAATACTGTGAATAGAATATCTGGTCTTTCTTTATTTTTTTTCGCTATTTGTATAGAATCGAGTATTTTATCGAAACATTTTACACCTCTTGATTGATTATGTTCTTCCTCATCGGGTGAGTCGAGGGAGAAGTGAAGCATATCAATTTTGCCTTTTAGGCGGTCGGCATACTTTGGATAGAGTAAACAGTTTGTGGTGACAGTCGTAATGAAGCCTGCTTTTTTAGCTTCTTCAAGTAGTATATCTAATTCTCGATGTAGCAGTGGCTCACCACCTGTAAAGTCTATTACTTTGACTCCGAGTCTTTTTAAGTCTTTGAGGTTTTCTCTGAAATTTTCGAGGGTAATGTAAGGAGAGGGTTTTTCCCAAATATCACAAAAACTACACGTAGCATTGCAGCGATAGGTTACGTAATAGTTACACAAAACTGGGTGTTTGATTAGCCTCATTTTTTGAGAATTTGGATAAAAGGCAAGAGACAAAAGATAATTTATTTCAAGGTAAAAATATCTTTTGTCTCTTGTCTAAAATCTTTTGTCTTCTTTATTGTAACATTTTCAATAAACTGGCGAGTTTATCTTTTAGGTCTTTTCTATCAACAATAAAATCAAGGAAACCATGTTCTAAAACAAATTCGGCAGTTTGGAAACCTTTAGGTAATTCCTTACCGATTGTTTCTTTGATTACACGTGGCCCAGCAAAACCGATGAGTGCTTCTGGCTCTGAAATATTAAAATCACCGAGCATGGCGTAGGATGCCGTTACACCACCCGTTGTTGGGTCAGTAAGTAAAGATATGTACGGAAGGCCTGCTTCAGATAGTTGGGCTAATCTCGCTGAGGTTTTTGCCATTTGCATTAACGAAAAACCTGCTTCCATCATCCTTGCACCACCTGACTTTGAAATCATCAAAAATGGCATTTTATGTTGTAAAGCATATTCGATTCCACGTGCAATTTTTTCTCCAACTACCGAACCCATCGAACCACCAATAAAACTAAAATCCATACAAGTAATTACGATGTCGAGTTCATCCATTTTACCGTAGGCAGTTCGGGCTGCATCTTTTAGACCTGATTTTTTCTCGGTTGCCCTTACTCTATCAACATAAGATTTTGTATCAGTAAATTTCAGTGGGTCACCTGAGCGAAGATTTTCGTCGAGTTCGGTGTATTCGCCTTCATCGAACAAAATTTGAAAATATGCTTCTGAGCCAATTTTCTCGTGGTAGTTGCAATTGATACACGTAAAGGCATTTAGTTTATGCTCACGGGTGTGCATCGCTTTCTTGCAATTTGGACATTGATACCAAAGCCCATCTGGGGCTTCGCGTTTCATCTCCGTCGGAGTTTGTATTCCTTTATCAGTTCTCTTAAACCAAGACATATTAGGTTATCATATTTTGAGGGGACAAAGGTAAATAAACTTGTCCGTTGATTTATTCAGTTTTATTCAAAATTTTATTTGGCCAATAATATAAAAAAGGGAGGCTTCATTTAAAACGAAGCCTCCCTTGAATCAATTTATCTAATTTTCTTATCTGGTACATACCCTTTTTTTTCTATATCATTTACAAAAAAAGTATCTTCTCTCCTACCATCTGGGTAGATTCTCATGGCTTTCCCGTGTTTGATGTTGTTTTCCACACGAGCGACCAATCTGATGTTATTATTGAAAATAAAATAACCTTTATCATCATTCATAAAACCATTTTTGTACTTACCCACATATTTATCCCCATTTTTGTAGAAAAAGGTACCATTGCCTTCATACTTACCATTTTTGAAGTTACCCACATACTTTTTCTCGCCATCGGCATAGAATTCTACGCCTCTTCCATCCCGTTTTCCGTTTCTCCATTCACCTTCGTACTTTTCTTCAGTTTTCGGATTTATCATTTTTCCAAAACCTTCGCTGCAATCTCCTTCAAAACATCCACTTTTTTTCACTGCTTCACCTGTGTTTTCCACATTTGTTGGTGCAGCCACAATAATATCTGGTCTTTTGATTGGCACTTCAGAATTGTCCACCGAGTTATCCACTTTATCCACATCACCCTGATTATCAGTGGGTTGTGGATAGGTTCGAGGCGGTTGTTGCTGTGGAACAGGTTGAGGATTTGTACGTGGAGGAATTTGTGGCTGCGGAGCTTGTTGTGTCGACTGTGATTTTGGCTGTGTGACAATACTTCCATCGCTTTTCTTTATATTTGGATAAAGCTCCTGAGCATTTTCATACCCTTTTTTTATGGCTGCTAGGCGTTTGGGTCTTGCAGGGTGAGTTCCGCCATCATAATCAGAAGTAAGTTTGTTTATTGCAGCTTGGGCATCTTTTAATGTGGCCCCCATTTGGTACATTACAAAGCCAGAGAATTCATCAGCTTCGAGTTCTTTGGCTGGGTCGCTACCTCCCTCGACAATTGTGTGTCCTTGCAAATGATGTCCGATTTCGTGGGCTAAGATACTCAATGCCCCCCAATCTGATTTTGATAAGTCGTTGGCTTTTTTCATGAATGAACCATCGTAGACTATCAATCGAGTCTGCCCTTGAATTGCTGCAAAACAGTTATCGGTATTTGGGCATTCCATTACGTAGAAGTTTCTTTTTAAGCCGCTTCTTCTTACGATTTCGTCAACTGCTTTTTCGGCTACTTCTTTTGAGCGAAAACTAAATTGACTACAAAATGCTCTTTCATTTATTTTCTGTCCGTAGTAGTTATAGCCAAAAGATTTGACTCTTTCTTCTTGTGCATTAGCCAATAACACAAATGTGGATAACACTGTGGATAATGTGCATAACTTAAAATTCATGGGGTGAATGTTTGTAAGTGATTATATGAGATAAACGAGGAAAAGTAGTTTCAATGGCAATTGGAGGAGTTTATTAACATACTTTTAACAAAAACGCCCCAAAGCAGAAAGTTTTGAGGCGTTTCAATATTATAAATGCAAAAAGGCTTAATTTATTGTATCGCCTCTTAAATTTCTGAATCTTTTGCGGGCTTCCGCTCCGAAGATTGAACCTGGGAATTTCTGTAGTATCTCACGGTATAATTCCATGGCTTTATCTTTTTGTTGGAAGTTCTCTTCGTAAATTTTTGCTTCTAAAAATAAAGCATCATCGGCCAGTATATCAAAGTTATAATTTTTACGAAGCAACTCTAAATCTTCTAATGCCTTTTCTGGTTTATTGATTTTGAGATTTGTATTTGCCCTCAACCACAAAATATCATCGGCCAATGAATGAGATTTATATTTTTCAAAAATTTGGTCAAGTGCCGCCATTGCTTCGGCGTTTCTATTTTGAAAAAGTAGTAAGTCAACTTTGGCGTATTCTTGCATAGCAACTTCAGAAGTATCAAGTCCGATGTTATCTTGAATCAACAAACTTAACTGCATTGCATCATTGGCGATTTCTCGTGTGGTGGCTTTTTTCAGAATATCCAATACATCTTTGGCTAAATCAAACTCACCATTGTAATAATGCAACTTGGCATTTTTGAGTTTAGCCTCTTGTCCAAGTTGGTCCTCCTTCTGAGATTTCTCTACTTGTGAATAAAGTAAAGTTGCTTCCCACGGTTCGTTTTTCAACACATAAATATCACCTAAATCTAATTTGCATTTATCTCTGAAAGCGTTGTCAGAGCCAGCAATCATGATGGCCGTTTCAAGAACGGTAATCGCAGTATCTCTTTCGTTTAAATAAAAAGCGTAAAGTTGAGCCGTATTTCTGAGGGCTTCCATTGTTTTTACATTTCGGCCTAAATCAGAAAATAATCCTTGATAATCTTTTATTAATGAACGTATGTCGGCGATGCTCACAGGATAAGTCGTTTTTACGACCTCTTCTTTGCAAAACAAAGCATTGCGTCTGGCATAAGCGTAATATTGTCCTTGTGGGTATTCTTTCATCACGTACTCGTACATCTGAATTGCACTTTTGTAATCTTTGTTCACTAAGGCAGTCTGTGCTAATTCAAAAACTCTTTGGCCTTCTTGTTTTAGGCGGCGGTCTAAGGCTCTTGTTTGAATGAAGGCTTTCGTAAACTCCTTCTGCTGGATTAAATGCCAGATAAGTATGTCAGTGTAGTACTGCTCGGTCGGGAACTTCTGTACCTTGCTGTAAAGTGCTTTCTCGAGCATGTCTATCTCTGCTTCGGTTTTTAGGTTATCTTGGAATGTTGCTTTTACATAATCTTGGTTACTTTCGGCCAAACCATATTTTAGCATCTCTTCAATCATTGGTTCTTTTTGACCGTTGTATAGATATGCCCTTGCCATTAGGATTGCATACTTATTTTCGTCTTTGGCAATCTCACGTCCTTTTTTCAATAACTGAATTACGAGCTCAGTTTTTGAATTGCGGTATAACAAATCTTGTAGCTCGTAGATTGTCCCTTCTGTTCGTGCAGCAAGGTCTATCAAAGTTTCCATTTCTTTTTGAGCCTCTTCAAACTTTCCCGTCATTTCGAGCAAATTGGTGTAATCTGAGCGAAAGACGATTCCTGTCAAATCATTACTTCTAATTTGACGTTTCAAATACTTTTCAGCTTCATCAAAATTTTTCAGTTTAAACAAACACTGAATATAATTTTGATGAATCAATCGAATGTTATTTTTATCTTTTGCAATTTTTTGAAAAATGTCTTTGGCTTTTTCGTACTCCCCTTGTTTGAAGTATTCGTTTGCCAATTCGATGTCTTGACCCTTGGCCAACCAATGAATTGAAAAGAATAGAATTATCAATAAATACCGTTTCATAGTTTCCTAAAAAAAAGAAATAAAATATATTTTTAATTACTGTTTTAAATTGTTAGGGCTGTTGATATGTGTATAAACTTTTATTGTTGACAATGTTATAAATGTGAATGTATATAACTAATTGCTTTTTCCACAGCTTTATTATTTTAATTAACACTTATATTATTGATTATCAATTCTAATACCATTTATTGACATTGGCCTTAAATATTTTTTGTTTATTACTTAATGTTATTTCCACAGTATGTGTCCACGTTAATTAACATCATGTGAATTGAGGATAACCCTACACTTTTACCAGATTTCCACTTCTTTTTTATTCTTTCCACTTTTCGAGAGAGTTTCCCACATGGCTTTCAACGTATCAATTCACATTATTGATATACTTTCCACACGCTTGTCCACAAAATTTCTTGGATATTTTTTATTTTGAATTGACCTTTTCAGTACTCGTTTATTTTGTGTTGATATTTCATTTATTTTATGACTAATCCACGTACCTCAAAGTTTGCTTTTAGCCTTATTGGTTCTTCATAAAATTGCACTTCTTCGGGCTGAATATTCTTTTCTACATTACCAGTATCCCAATACCCATTTTCGTTTTCGTCTTTAATTATTCTCAGCAAGTAAATACCCGGCTTTACATTGATGAACAAAAATTTATCTTTGGCAGTCTGTTCTGCTATTACTTCGTATTTATCATTTATGATCTGAATTATCTTAGTTGTTTTCTTTTCTTCAAAGCTTCCTTCTATTAGTCCATAATTCTCAGATTTTATAATTGGGTATCTTAAATTTTGTTTATCGCTCGAATCTCCTTTGATGTTTATAAATACTCCCCTACCCATTTCTATCTTTATTTCTCGTTCTGCTTTTATCTCTTTATTGATAATAAGTTTAGTTTTGGATTTATTCCACGTGAAGTTTGATGTTTCGAGTTTCTCTTCTCTAATAGTATCTGACAATATTTTAAACTTGTTCATATCAAAGTTTAGAATAGGAGTATCAAAGCTTATTTCGTATTTTACTTTCTTGTCAAGTTCTTCTCCTGCTTTTGGTTTTACAGTTAAAGTTAGATACTCTCTTTTTTCCTTTTTCTTTTTCTCAGCGTCTCTAAACTTTATCTTTTGTAAATATGTCAAAGTATTTCCACTTGAATCAGCCACTGTAATATTTACTTTTAATGTATCTGTTCGCTGTGTTGAATTATAAAATTTTAATTCTTTTCCTTCACCATAATACGGAATACTATCATTTTTGTTTTCAAATTTTACTTCAAACGATTTTATATTTTTATCATATAGTATAGTATAGTCTTCTGCTCTTGGCAATACTTTTTGGTTTTTCGGTTTCTCGTTATTGGAGTTTGCCATGAGTATGTTTATTCCACTTAAATTTTTGTTTAAATTTATCGTGTCATTTCTAAATCCTATGGCTTCTGTTTTTGTATCATATTTCAAATTGCTATTCTTATCCATAAAGGCATAAATTCGATACTTTCCACTTTTTAAGTTTTCAAACTGATAGTTTCCTGCTGAATCTGTTTTTATGAAATAATCAGGTTTGGTCTTTTTGAGGTCTAATGAATCTTGAAGTTTGTATAAAGCAACGTGAGCTTCTAAAATAGGTTGATTGCTTAAAAGTCCTTTTACATTTCCTCCTATTTTTAATGAATCAATACTACGTCCCGTACTGAACACTAATTTTAGGTTTCGAGATTCATTTCGCTCGTTTAAATCTTTTATACCTTTTCTAAAATTAAGCGTATAGGTTGTACTATCTTTAAAAGCTTTATCAAATTTTAGAATCACAGTATTTGACTTCGAACGAATATCATAGGTACCTTCTGCCTCTGGTATGATTAAAAGTTCTTGTCTTAAACTTGTTACATCCACCAATTCATCAAATTCTAAACTAATCGTTTTTTCTTTATAATTTTTCTGTTCTGCCTTTGGAATCGAACTAATAAGTTTTGGAGGAGTTTCATCCTTTTTTCCTCCTGTTGGTGGAACAAACTGAGCACAACCAATTAATAACTTACAACCAGTTATCAGAACTACACATTTAAAAATTCTACTTTTAATCATTTTATGTTTTTATTTTTTTAGTAAAAATAAAACCCTCAATGATTAGTTGAGGGTAATTAAGAAACTTTAATTTTTGTTTATCTGCCGAGATGAATCATTATTACTGAAATATCGGCTGGTGAAACTCCACTTATTCTTGATGCCTGACCGAGTGTTTGTGGTTTTATCTTTTTAAGTTTTTGTCTTGCTTCAATGGATATTGATAATAGCTTTTCATAATCAAAATTTGGATTAATATTTAGGTCTTCCAAACGAGACATTTTTTCTGCCATCAATAATTCCTTCTCTATATAGCTTTCATACTTAATATGTATTACTGCTTGTTCAATTACCTCATCATCATATTGACTTAGAAAATCTTTCATATCATTATCTAGTAAACGAATATTTTCTATTTCTATTTCTGGACGCTTTAGAATACTGTAGAAAGATGACTTCTCTCTTAATACAGATGAACCGATTTGTTCGAGATAATTATTGGCGTTATCAGGTGTAATCTTTCTTGTTTTAATTTCCTCTACAATTTTTGCTGCTTCATCTTTTTTGAAATTCATTCTTTCTAAACGTGCCTCAGAAGCTAACCCTAAATCATAACCTTTTTGGGTTAGACGAATATCTGCATTGTCTTGTCGTAGTAAAGTTCTGAACTCTGCTCTTGATGTAAACATTCTGTATGGCTCATCTGTACCTTTGTTTACTAAGTCGTCAATTAGTACTCCGATATATGCTTCATTTCTTTTTAGAATAAAGTCACCTTTTTCATGGACTTTATTGTGGGCATTTATTCCTGCTATCAATCCTTGGCAAGCTGCTTCCTCGTATCCTGTAGTTCCATTTATTTGTCCAGCAAAATATAAGTTCTCAATTAATTGAGTTTCAAGTGTAAGTTTTAATTGTGTCGGTGGAAAGAAGTCATATTCGATTGCATAGCCTGGTCTGAACATTTTTACATTTTCAAAACCTTTTATTTTTGTTAACGCCTCGTATTGTATTTCTTCTGGCAATGATGTAGAAAAACCATTGATGTACATTTCCACTGTATTCCATCCTTCTGGCTCTACAAATATTTGGTGGTGGTCTTTATCCGCAAATCTATTAATCTTATCTTCCACCGAAGGGCAATACCTTGGGCCAAGTCCTTTTATCCTGCCACTAAACATTGGTGACTTATCAAATCCTTTTCTCAGTACTTCGTGAACTTTTTCGTTCGTATATGTCACAAAGCAGCTTCTTTGTTTTGTGAGTTTTGGAGTATCTGTATAGGAGAATTTTTCTGGGTTTTCGTCACCCTTTTGTTCTTCCATCAAATCCCAGTTTAATGAACGGCCATCAATACGAGGTGGAGTTCCTGTTTTCATTCGTCCTGACTCAAACCCTAATTCAATTAATTGCTCAGTTATTCCGTGTGCTGCTTTTTCTCCAGTCCTTCCACCGCCGAAGTTTTTCTCTCCGATGTGTATCTTTCCATTAAGAAATGTTCCATTAGTTAGTACAACCGATTTGCCTTTTATTTCGATTCCCATTCCTGTACGAACTCCTACTACCCTATTGTTTTTAATTACCAAGCCCTCAATCATCTCTTGCCAAAAATCAAGGTTCGGGATATTTTCCATCGTATCTCTCCATTCTTGAGCAAACATCATTCTATCGCTCTGACATCTTGGGCTCCACATTGCTGGCCCTTTAGAACGATTAAGCATTCTGAACTGAATCATTGTCTTATCACTAATGATTCCTGATTGACCACCTAAAGCATCTATTTCACGAACTATTTGTCCTTTTGCTACGCCGCCCATCGCAGGGTTACATGACATCTGTGCAATGGTGTGCATATTCATTGTTACTAATAAAACAGACGACCCCATATTGGCAGCGGCGGAGGCTGCTTCACATCCTGCATGGCCTGCTCCAACAACTATTACATCGTATTCTTTGAACATTGCTTTTTTATTTATGTTTCCACGTGAAACGTTTGTGTTTTTGTGAATTACTCTGTTTCACGTGAAACGTGAGTTTTTTAACTTTATGTTTTGGAGGAATTTCTTCCGATGATTTGAGTAAAAATAAATCGAAATAATATTGGCTATAAAAAGGATTCTAAAAACTTCTTTATTGGTGCTAAAAATAAAACCATTATAAGACTAACATATGCAAGATTTTATAAGTCAACAAAAAAGGGACGCATTTAGTGCGTCCCTGCAAATTTACTAAGAAAAACGTTTACTTGATTTTTCTAAAATAATTATCCGTTTGTTTCTTGTAGAATGGTGTATAATTAGGCGGAACTGTACGAATTAATTCAACTTGCTTTTGTTTCTCTTGTAAGAATTTTTCCATAGATGGAGGAGATTGGCGATTAAACTGTTGTGCAACCTTTGATTGACGTGTAGGGTCTTCTTCTTGCTGTTGAACTGCTTTCTCGGCTTCGAGCAATCTTGTTTGTATATCACGAGAGCGTTTAATCAAATCAGGGTTTATTCGTTTGTTTACCAAATCTGTCTCATTCTCGTCCATTTTCTTTTCAAGTTCTTTTAATTCATTACCAAGTTTCTTGCCAACATCAGTACCTTTCAACTCTTCTTGCATTTGCTGGATACGTTTTCTGAGTTCGGCTTGTTCTTGAGCAAGCCTAGCTGCTTCTTCTGACATTCCTCTACTTCCTTGGCTTGACTTACCCATTTTCTCCATACGTTTATTAATCTCATCTTGCTTATCACCCATCGACATTGGAGAAGGCTTTTGTCCCTTTTTTCCTTTTTTTCCACTACCTGGCATTGCATTGGCCATCATTTGTTGCATTTGGCTAAAGGTATCGCTTAGCATTAGAGCAAGGTTATTGATAGAAGTCATAGAAAACTGTTGTTTGGCAGATGCAACATTCAATTTACGTTCTTTAATAAACTTTACGCTTTCATCCATTGAATTACGCATGGATGTTACTTCTTTTGTAATAAAAGACTGAATTTGAAGAACTCGCTTGGCCAGTGAATATAAACTATCCTCAATCATTTTGGCATCGTCTTGAATCTTTAATTGGTCTTGTGAGAGTTTTACGAAGCGAGGGTCGGCTACATTCATGTTACGGAAGTCTTTCATGATCTTCTCTTGGTCAAATGAAAGCCTGACGAGATTTTCAAGAATAGCTCTTAAAGCATCCATATCTTCATCCATTTCTTTCATTTCTTGAGACTGCATCGTCTCTTTCATTTTCTGAGCCATTTTCTTCATTTTTGAAGCAGCTTTCTTTTGGCTCTTAGATGCAGCACCACTTTGCTTTTGGTCGAGTTGTTCTTCTGAATTTTCTTGTTCTTCAGACACCTCTTCTTGCTCTTCTTTCTGTTCATCGAATTCTTTCTTGAGTTCTTTGCTCAATTTTTCGATGTCTTTCATTTGTTCTTTTTTATCTTCAAACTCTTTCGAGAGCTTTTCTTGCTCTTTTTTCAGTTCTTCATTCTTAGCATCTTTTTGCTGTTGATTTTGCTCTTTCTCATTTTTCTGAGATTCGTCACCCAATTTATCTTGTTTCTCGGCAAGTTTCTCCAATTCATTAGCAGTTTTCTCAACCTTTTGTTGCATTTGGAGTTGTTTGAAAAGTTTAAGCGTACGGTCAATGTCTTTATCCATATTACGCTCTTGGTTTTTTAGCTTTTCGAGTTGCTCAACAGTTTTCTCATCTAAACCTTTTTCCATCATTTTTTTCAACTCTTCATACATTTTGTTGGTTTCGTCGTTCATGATTTCTTCCATCAACTTTTTGAGTTGGTCCATTTTTTTCTGGAGTTCAGGAGATTGTTGCTGAAAACGGTTGGTTTTCTCTTGCATCTTTTCAAACTGCTCTTGCATGGCTTTCATTTCAGACATTAACTCGTCACGCTTTTTAAGCAATTCTTCTAATTGTTTTTTCTCTTGAAAATCTAAGTCTTTTTTACTCTTTAGTTTATTCTCTAAGTTATTGAGGTCATTCTTTAATTTCTTAGACTTCTCATTGAGTTTCTCAAGCATATTTTCGGTCTTCTCAGTGGCTTTTTCTACTTCGGCGTCATAATTCTTGGCCGATGGAAGAGCAAAGGTCAGAACGGGCGTTTTTGTGCTTTTGGAACCATTTACACCATCATTGTCCCATACCTGTAAGAAGTATTCAACTTTCTCTCCAGGATTGAGTTTTAAATCATTTAAAGGAAACTGATAATAGAAACTTTGAGAGATTTGAGTTTTATTAAAAGCCACATCAACCGAAGTAAATGCAGGTGCTTGGTTTTGAGCAATATCACGCACAGGACGATAGAAAAGCTTGAATTGAGCCAAACCATAATCATCGTTAATGTTTCCACCTAAAACTATATAATTGAATAGCGTAGTATCACGGATTTGTTCGAGTTGAATCTGTGGATATTTATCAGGAATGACATTTATATAGAAATCAATGTTTTCACGATTAGCACTAAACTGGTTTTTAAGCTGAATTTTGTACGAAGATGAATTTTTCAAGCGTCGAACATAAGAGAAATTATCTCCAAAACCATCTTTTGATAAATGCTTAGGTTCGTTTTCAAATAGTAAATACAAAGAATCGGTATTAGCCGCTCTAAAGTTCCACTCAACAGTAGTTCCTTCGGGAACAACAAGGTTGCCAACATTATCAAAACTTTCGTTTGATTTATTCAAATACGAAGGATAGTTTAAGGCAACATCAAAAGATAGCAAATTTGGACGACTAATCAGCTCAAGTTCAAATTCATTTGATTTAAAACCGGATGCTAAAAAATGAAAGTCAACAGGGTTTTGAACTTTTGAAAAAGTAAATGTATAATTCTTATTATCAACAGAGTTCATTTTAAACTTACGGTCATTGGCAACTAAATAAACCGCCTCAGGAACTGCATTACCAATAAGTGTAAGGTTAAGGTTAAAATCTTCGTTTTTAACTGCTTTTAACTCATCATTTGTAATTTTAAACTTAAATGGTGCTTCTTCGGCGAAATCTTTCTGAAAATATACAATACGCTCAGTACTGCTTTTGAAAAATTTAGGCGAGACGGCCGCAATCAAAAGAATAAGTAACAAAGGAGGAATAGCATATTTCAAGTATTTCTTATTTTCATCAATCTTAATAGCATCAGCAAACTTAACAAAACGCAATTCATTAGCTTTTTGAGCAATACTTGCTTGTAATAAAGAATTGTCTTTATCAGAAATTTGAGCTAATTGAAGCGTGTTAAGTAGCCTATCCCCTATTTCTGGGAAAAACTTGCCAATTTCATTCGCAGCTTTTTCGTAAGTGAGCGGCTCGTTGAAATGAAAAAGATATAACAAAGGCTTAACTACCCACGCGAATAGTGAATAAATAACCATTCCGAGAAAACTAAAAAACAAGATTGCTCGAATGGTTGAGTTAAAACGACCGAAATATTCGACTGTATTAACTAATAAGAAGGCAGAGAATATCAAAGCCAAAGTAAATAAAGACCCTTTAATAAGTAGGTTTTTATAATACTTCCTTTTGTAATCGTCTATTTTTTCAAAAATAGTTTTTACAGATGTTGACATGTTGGTATAAAGTTTAATAAATTTTTAAAGCAAGTTTAACTCAATTGGGCAATGGTCAGACATCAATTGGTCGGGGTGGATAGCTGCACTGGCTAAACGATTTTTTAAGCTCTCGGTAGCAAAATGATAATCTATACGCCAACCTAAGTTTTTCTGCTTTGCTCCTGCCCTATATGACCACCAAGTATAATGATGTGGCTCTTGATTGAAATGTCTAAAAGTATCAACGTAACCATTATCAAGAAATTTGCCAACCCATGCCCGTTCTTCGGGTAGGAAGCCCGACGAATTTGCGTTACCCTTAGGGTTATGGATGTCAATCTCCCGATGACAGATATTTACATCACCGCTGATAATTAAATTAGGTAACTCTTTTTGAAGTTCTTGAATGTAAACCAAGAAATCATCTAAGAAAGTCATCTTCAAACTTTGACGCTCATCGCCCGATGAACCTGAAGGAAAATACATACTTAGAATAGAAAAAGTATCGAAATCGGCTCTGAGAATTCTACCTTCATCATCAAAAAGAGAGTTTCCGATTCCGTACTGAACATTGTTAGGTTTGATTTTAGACAAGATAGCAACGCCACTATAACCACGTTTTTGAGCAGGGTACCAATAACAATAATAACCAAGTTCTTCAAAGAGCGGACTTACTAATTCAGTTTCAGAAAGTTTAATTTCTTGTAAACACAAAATATCTGGGTTACTTGATTTTAACCAAGTGATAAGGCCTTTATTTATTGCTGAACGCACGCCGTTTACGTTATATGAAATAATTTTCATTTTAAAATATATAATAGTTTAATAAGGATTAGATTAAATATGTAGGCCAACTTCTTTTCTAAAATATTCAATTACAAAGTGTTTAAGTAATTTTTCTTGCGAAAGCATATCAAAATGTGGCAAAGGAGTGATTAATTTCCAATGTGGCCAGCCTTCCTCATCTCGTCCTTCAAGTTCATAATAGCCACCAAAACTTAAAACCTTACAAATTGCGATGTGCATAAGGTCTTGTTTTTGTTCTTTTGTAAAAACTTTTTTACCTTGTCCAAGTTCTTGAACGCCGATTAAAAATAAAACGCCATTTAAGTCAGTAGGTTTTTTGCCGAGGTTATTTTTTAGGAAACTTTGCAAGGTTTGCCAATTTTCTTTTAAAATATTGTCTTCTTGAGTCATATTAATTTATTTGATATACAAACTTAAACAATCACTATGAAATGGTTTAAGCATTTTTTAGATATAATCTATCCACGCAGCTGTGAAGCCTGTGGAGAAGCTCTTTTGGGCGGAGAAAATCTGATTTGTACAAATTGTATGATTGATTTGCCACGCACCAATTCACACATTCAAAGACTTGATAAAGTTTCAAATCGTTTTTGGGGTAAAATTCCAGTGACTGATACCATTACCTTTATGAAGTTTTCAAAGAAAGGAAAAGTTCAGAAACTGCTACACGAACTGAAATATAGAAATAAACCAGAGGTTGGAAGGTATCTGGGCAAAATCTACGGAGTTGATCTAAAAGCAGTGGGTTTTGATGAAAAAATTGATTTAATAATAGGTGTACCACTCCATCCAACAAAATTAATACAAAGAGGTTATAATCAAGCAGATTGCATTGCAGAGGGGCTTTCAGAGGCGTTAAATGTACCTTATGATACAAATGCAGTAAAAAGGCTTACACATACCTCAACACAGACAAAAAAGAGCCGCATAGAGCGTTTTCAGAATGTTGAAAATATATTTGAAGTAGTTGATAATGAAAAAGTTAGAAACAAAAGAATTGCAATTGTGGATGATGTGTTGACAACTGGCTCGACTATCGAATCATTGGGGATAACACTTTTAAATGCTGAAGCAAAAGAGGTTTCTGTAATAACAATTGCGGCAGCTTTCTAAAACAAAAAATCCCCTCTTTCGGGAGGGGATTTTGCTGATAATCAGTATTTTAATTATAATTTACGCTTACCTTTTGGTCCGATTGCAATCATTGCACAACGGAAACCGATAGTAGCAGTAGAAGAATCTTGGTCTAATGCACGACGTGTACCTGGTGATAACCAGTAGGCTACATCGTTCCAAGAGCCACCTTTGTATACTCTTAAATGGTTATCAACCAAAGAGTTAAAGTTTTTCTTGTCATACATACTCGCTTCGTCTAAAAACTCATTACGACGAATAGGATTTAAATCATTTACATCTTGGAATGAATTTGGACGGTAAAGGTCATAAACCCACTCATTCACATTTCCTGCCATTTGATATAAGCCAAAGTCATTCGCAGGGAACTCATAAACTTCAACAGTAATAGTTCCTTTGTCATTTTGATGACCAGCAATACCAGCATAGTCACCACGGCCACGTTTGAAGTTAGCAAGCATAGTTCCTTTGGCTTTTCCTTTGCTTT
>NZ_JBMLRC010000017.1:0-6010 GCF_049241225.1 Emticicia sp. | reverse complement strand
ATTTTCCTCTTTTACTCCAACAAATAAGGCAGAAATAGAACTTTTCTCTAAAAAAAATACAAAAACTCTGCTACAAGTTTTGCTTTTAAGAACTTGATTGGCTAATTTTGCACGCTGAAATGCGAGTACACTAAAATCAACGTTTCAGATTTTAATTTAAAATTCTCAATAAATGGCAAATATCGGTAAAGTCTCTCAGATTATCGGACCCGTAGTGGACGTAAGTTTTGAAGGCGAAAATTCTCAAATTCCTCCAATTCTCGATGCGTTGTCTGTAACAAAGGCAAACGGTCAGAAAGTAATTCTTGAAGTTCAACAACACCTTGGTGAAGACCGAGTTCGTGCCATTGCGATGGAAGGAACTGAAGGTTTACAACGTGGAATGGAAGTGCTTCACTTAGGTTCACCAATCACAATGCCTACTGGCGATGAAATCAAAGGTCGTTTGTTCAACGTTGTTGGTGAGGCGATTGATGGTTTGGGCGAAGTGACTACCAAAGGTATGTCGATTCACCGTGCTGCTCCTAAGTTTGAAGACTTAGCAACTGCAACAGAAGTACTTTTCACGGGTATCAAAGTAATTGACCTACTTGCTCCTTACGTAAAAGGTGGTAAAATTGGTCTCTTTGGTGGTGCGGGTGTAGGTAAAACCGTATTGATTCAAGAGTTGATTAATAATATTGCCAAAGCTTATGCTGGTCTTTCAGTATTTGCGGGTGTAGGTGAGCGTACTCGTGAGGGTAATGACCTACTCCGTGAGATGATTGAATCTGGTATCGTTAAATACGGTGACAAATTCAAACATTCAATGGAAGAAGGTGGCTGGGATTTGAGCGTAGTAGATAGAGAAGCTTTGAAAGAATCACAAGCTACATTTATCTTCGGTCAAATGAATGAGCCTCCGGGTGCCCGTGCACGTGTAGCCCTTTCGGGTCTTACAGTAGCCGAACACTTCCGTGATGGTGATGGCGAAGGTAAAGGTCGTGATATCCTTTTCTTTATTGATAATATCTTCCGTTTTACACAAGCGGGTTCTGAGGTATCAGCCCTTTTGGGTCGTATGCCATCAGCGGTAGGTTACCAACCAACATTGGCCACTGAAATGGGTACTATGCAAGAGCGTATCGCTTCAACAAAGCGTGGTTCGATTACATCAGTACAAGCTGTTTACGTTCCTGCCGATGACTTGACTGACCCTGCTCCTGCAACAACATTTACTCACCTTGATGCAACAACTGTATTAAGTCGTAAAATTGCTGAGTTAGGTATCTATCCTGCGGTTGACCCTCTTGATTCATCTTCACGTATTTTGTCGGCACAAGTATTGGGCGATGCTCACTACAACACTGCTCAACGTGTGAAGAATATCTTACAACGTTACAAAGAATTACAAGATATTATTGCAATCCTTGGTTTGGAAGAACTTTCAGAAGAAGATAGATTGACGGTATCACGTGCAAGACGTGTACAACGTTTCTTATCTCAACCATTCTTCGTTGCCGAGCAATTTACAGGTTTGAAAGGAGTTTTGGTTGACATCAATGATACAATCAAAGGCTTTAACCAAATTATGGATGGCGATTATGACCACCTTCCAGAAGCTGCCTTCAACTTGGTAGGAACTATCGAAGATGCAGTAGCTAAAGGTGAGAAATTAATCGCAGAAGCGTCTAAATAAAACCCCTAACCCCTAAAGGGGAATTTAGGAGGCTATATTATATAAGTTAATAAAATGCCCCAAAGCGAATAAAAAAGCTCCCCTTTAGGGGCGGGGGGGTTATCAATTATGAACTTAGAAATAATTACTCCTGATAAGAAAGTTTACGCTGGTGTTGTTGACTCGGTAATTTTACCAGGAAGCAACGGTGGATTTCAAATTTTGAATAACCACGCACCCATCGTTAGCACACTCGCTAAAGGAAACTTAGTTATCGAAGCCAACGGCAAAAAGGAAACTTTCGTTGTGGATGGTGGCGTAGTTGAAGCAGCCAAAAATAAAGTTTTGGTTTTAGCTGAGTCAGTAGCTTAAAAACTTTTCTTGAAAAGAATATCCGAAAGAGGCATAGAGAATTCTGTGCCTCTTTTGGTTTTTTATACGAAATGAGAGTATATTTACTCAAACAATAACACCTATTTATAATTTTTGAACCTCAAAGATTATAAATAGGTTATGTAAATATTACTTATCGTATTGATGCTCATAGATAATCACGGAAGACCCATTAATTACTTGCGATTGGCTGTAACCGACCGCTGTAATTTGCGTTGCTTTTATTGTATGCCCGAAGAAGGAATTCAATATTTGCCCAAACCGCATTTACTGAGCTACGAAGAAATGATTCGACTTTGCACGATTTTGGCCGAAATGGGCATTAGTAAAGTCAGAATCACGGGTGGAGAGCCTTTCGTTCGTCGAGATATTATTCCTTTTCTGTGGAAATTGTCAGAAATAGAGGGAATCAACAAAATCAATATTACGACTAATGGCGTACTTACGGCTCCATTAGTGCCTGAATTAAAGAAAATTGGCATCAGTTCGGTTAATCTTAGCCTTGATTCACTCGACCGCCAACGATTCTTTGAAATTACTCGCCGAGACGAATTTCCGAAAGTGTGGGCAACGCTCGAAGCACTTCTCGAACACGATATTCCTGTAAAAATCAACACGGTAGTGATGGCAGGTAAAAACGACGAAGATATTTTATCAATGGTCGAATTAGCTCGTAATCAAAACGTTTCATTGAGATTTATCGAAGAAATGCCTTTCAATGGCGAAGGATTACGCCCCGAACAAATGGAATTTTGGAGTTACCGTCGTATTATTGATTTAATTCGTTCGGCACATCCCGAACTCTATAAATTACAAGACGAACCTAATTCTACGTCATATAATTATCATATTCCAAATTTTAAAGGCACAGTTGGCGTAATTGCAGCATTTAGTCGAACTTTTTGTGGCACTTGTAATCGCATTCGTGTTACGCCAACGGGCAGTTTCCGAACTTGTTTGTATGATGATGGTGTTTTCAATGTAAGAGATTTTATGCGTCAGAAATTATCGGATGAAGAAATAAAACAACGCATTTATGATGCCCTTCAAAATCGAGCAAAAGATGGTTTTGAGGCCGAAAATCGTAGGTCAAGTGTGGTTTCAGAATCAATGACGACAATTGGCGGGTAAATTAATGATTGAGTTTTGCATGAGTGAATGATAGAATAATTTTCCAGATAATCAGTTTACAAATAACCAATTTTCCAATATACCAATTTTTCAAAAGTATGTTAAAAGCAGAAATGATTACCGACAAAGGTACAATGACAATCGAATTCTATGAGCAAGATGCTCCGATTGCAGTAAATAACTTTGTTACGTTAGCAAAAAAAGGTTTCTACGATGGTTTAATTTTCCACCGTGTGATTCCAAACTTTATGATTCAAGGAGGCGACCCAACTGGTACAGGTGCTGGTGGCCCAGGATATACAATTCCTTGTGAGTTGACAGGAAATAACCAATACCACGATAAAGGTGTACTTTCGATGGCTCACCGTGGACGTAACACGGGTGGTTCGCAGTTTTTCATTTGCCATAACCGCTCAAATACCCAACACTTAGACCGTAATCATACTTGTTTCGGTAAAGTTGTTGAAGGACTTGACGTTGTTGATGCGATTCGTCAAGGAGATAAAATCCAAAAAATCAATGTTATTGAAGTTGAGGCATAATATCACATTTATTATTGTTTGACAATCAATGAGATTTTAGAACGCTGATGACGCTGATTTTCAAACGCAGATAAACGCTGATTTAAAAATCTGTGTTAATCTGCACGGTCCGCCTCTGCGGTTACTTGTATCTGCGTTATCAGCGTTCTAATTTTGTAGGATATTGATTTTTAGCTACTCAGAAACTTGTTTTTCGAGTAGCTTTTTCTTTAGGCTTCACCAAAAATAATTATTTCTTTCTATCTTCGCATAAAATCAAACTTCATCCATTTTATATGAAAAAACTATCCATCTTTACCCTACTTGTTCTAAATTGTAGTTTGGTAGTGCAGGCTCAACAACGCCCCACGACCGAATACAATGCCAATACCAGATTTGAGCAAATAGGTGCGGCTCTTCCAACTCCAAACACTTTCCGTACGGCAGCGGGTAGCCCTGGCCGAGATTACTGGCAACAAAAAGCCGACTACGACATCAAGGCTGAACTGGACGACTCAAAACAGTCGATAACAGCAACCGAAAAAATTACTTACACCAATAATGCCCCCGAAGAATTAAGATATTTGTGGCTGCAACTCGACCAAAATCTCTTTGCTAAAGGTTCGATGGGTTCGAGTATTGGCCAATCGGCCATCAACCCAGCCAATGGAGCGAGTTTCAATACTTTGGGCAATATGACAGGAGCAAATGCTAAAGATTATGGTTATAAGATTTCAGCCGTAAAAGATGCTCTCGGAAAAGATTTGAAATATACCATCAACGAAACAATGATGCGTATAGATTTACCAACGCCTTTGGCTAAAGGCATGGCTTTTACGCTACAAGTCGATTGGAAATTTAATATCGTAGATTTGAAAGGAAGTGGAGCAAGAAGTGGTTACGAGCTTTTCCCGAAAGATGGAAACGTATTGTACGAAATTGCTCAGTGGTTTCCACGCATGGCAGTTTATGATGACGTAAACGGCTGGCAACACAAGCAATTTTTAGGTCAAGGCGAATTTACTTTGCCATTTGGCGACTATAAAGTTGCTCTGACTGTTCCAAACGACATGGTTGTTGGTGCAACTGGCGAACTCCAAAATGCAAAAGACGTATTGACAACTACGCAAATCAAGCGTTTGGAGCAAGCAAAAAACACTAAAACTCCAATTGCAATCGTAACGCAAGAAGAGGCAGAGGCTGCGGAGAAAGGCAAGCCAACTGGTAAAAAGACTTGGGTTTATGCTGCTAAAAATGTGCGTGATTTCGCTTTTGCGGCTTCTCGTAAATTTATCTGGGATGCCATGCAAGTTGATGTAGAAGGCAAAAAAGTTTGGGCGATGTCGCTTTACCCAAAAGAAGCCAATCCACTTTGGGGACAATATTCTACGAGAGTAGTTGCTCATACGCTCACAAGCTATTCAAAGCGTAGCATTGCTTACCCTTATCCTGTTGCTTACTCAGTGCATGGTTCGGTTGGTGGTATGGAATACCCAATGATGAGCTTCAATGGAGCAAGACCCGAAGCTGATGGTACTTACTCGGAAGGTACAAAAAACTTCTTAATTTCGGTAGTAATTCACGAAGTTGGACATAATTTCTTCCCGATGATTGTAAACTCTGACGAGCGTCAGTGGTCGTGGATGGATGAAGGTTTGAATACATTTTTGGAATGTTTGGCTTCTCAAGAATGGGACAGAAATTTCCCAGTGGGTGGTATTGAGCCACAGGCAATTACAGGATATATGAAAATTGATGCCGCCAAACAAAATCCAATTATGAGTAGCTCGGATAATATTTTGCCAGGAACTTTCGGCCCGAATGCTTATTCAAAACCCGCAACTGGCTTGAATATTTTGCGTGAAAGCGTAATGGGACGTGAATTATTTGATTATGCTTTCAAAGAATATTCTCGCCGTTGGGCGTTTAAGCATCCAACACCAGCTGACTTCTTCCGCACCATGGAAGATGCTTCGGGCGTTGATTTGGATTGGTTCTGGAAAGGTTGGTTCTACGGCGTTGAACCTGCCGACCAAGCGATTGCCAACGTAGAATGGTATAGCATCGACAGCCAAGACCCAGCCAAACTAAAAGCTGCCGCTAAAGCTGATGCCGATGCCAAAGCACAAACGTTGAGCAATATCAGAAACAAAACCGACATCAAAGAAACGGTTGTTGAGGCCGATCCAACAATGAAGGATTTCTACAATACTTATGATAGATATGCCGTAACCGATGCCGATAAGAAAAAATACGAGCAGTATTTGTCAACTTTGAGCGAAGACGATAGAAAACTCATCGAAGAAGG
>NZ_JBMLRC010000016.1:18020-25332 GCF_049241225.1 Emticicia sp. | reverse complement strand
GATTTTTCGAGAGAAACCGAAGCAAATGCTTTGTTTATGCGTTTGGATTGGCAATTAAATGATAAGAACAAATTAACTTTCCGTAATAACCTTACGACTTGGAACTCACCTAATTCGACATCAGATAATTCAAATATCAACTTGCTCGAATCATGGATTGGTTTCAAATCTCGTGAAAACAGTGCTTTAGTTTCTTTGCGTTCGGCTCTTGCTCCCGATATTACGAACGAATTAAAATTTCAATATCAGACCGTTAAGCGTAACTATATCGTGAGTCCAGATTTGCCAGAGGCAAATATTCCTCGTGCCATCATCACGGTTCGTTCGGTTATTCCTACGGCAACCAACCCAAATGCTTCTCAAACTCGCACAGTGCAGTTCGGCGGTCAAAGATTTGGCACAGAATACGCCAACGATAAAACGCTTCATTTGGCCAATACAACTTATTGGAGAAAAGGTGGTTTGAATTTTAAATTCGGCACCGACAACATGCTTACCTTCTTAGATTCTAAGATTGTAAACGAAATGAATGGCCGTTTCTTCTACGCAAGTTTACAAGACTTTATTGACAATAAACCGAGTCGTTATGCCCGTGAAGTGCCTTTGGTAAATCCGGCGGTGCAACAATCGTTACTCGACTTCTCGTTGTTCGGACAGGTTGATTTTCAACCATTTAAAAACGTTTCGGCAATGGCAGGTTTACGTTATGACGCAACGGTTTTCTTTAAACAGGGCGATGCCAACGCAACCACCGAAAACAAATTGGGCATAAAAACAACCAATTCATTGGCTGATTTCAACAATCTACAACCACGACTTCAATTAACTTGGGATGTGCAAGGTCGACAAAAAGATTTGATTAAATTTGGTGGTGGAATCTTCTCGGCTCAGCCAGTTTCTTACTTACAGTTGAATAATATTCAAAATAGTGGTACAATCGTAGGCTCGATTGATGTTTCGGGGGCGGCAGTTCCAAAAGCTGACTTTGTTTCGTACAGAAACGATCCAGCCACTACACCAGGAATCAAACCAGGTGAAAGTTATATTTCCACGATTAATGCTGTTTCTGATGACTTTCAAGTACCGAGTATTTTTAAGTTAAATTTATCATATAACCGTTTCTTCAATTCAAGATTCAGAGCGGGCGTGAATTTATTATGGTCGAAAACCATCAATAATTATGTTTATTATGATAGAAATATCGTTGACCAACCATATTTTACACTAAGCAACGAAGGAAACCGTGGAGTGTATGTACCAGCAAACACGATTCCTGCGAATGGCTCGACCGACTGGACAAAAGGCCGAAAAGCCACCGATATTGGTAGAGTTTTAGAATTAGAATCATCTGGACAATTAGACCAAATGGCGGTAGTTTTTGATGCAAGCATGAGACTCGGAACGGATGGCTATTTTACGGTAAGTTACACCCGCAACGACACAAAAGATAATACTTCGTTTGACTGTTGCGTAGCAAATACATCAACTTTCCGTGCCATCGTTGACGACCCAAGAGATAGAACAGTGGCTTACTCAGATTTTCAATTTAGTGATAAATTAGTGGTAAGTGCAGCCACTCCAACCGTAAAAGGCTTCCAACTGGGTGCAGTTTTTAATGGTGTTGGTGGAACACGCTACTCGTTTTTGGTGGGTGGAAATAAAAGTATCAACGGCGATTTTGTATTGACAAACGATTTAGCTTTTGTTTTCGACCCGAATAACCCTGCTGTGCCTGAAACCGTAAGAAATGGTATCAAAGGGCTTTTAGAAAACCCTGATGTAACACAAAGTGTGAAAGATTATATCACGAAAAGCATCGGTAAAGTTGCCGAAAGAAATGGTGGTGTGAATCCGTTTTATTACACTTTGGATTTACGTCTGACCAAAGATATAACACTTTATAAAAATCATAAGCTAGGGTTTTCGGCAGATTGTTTTAACTTCATGAATTTATTGGATAAAACCAAAGGAGTTTCATATAATCATGGAAATATCAACTTGCTTACAATGACTACTTTCGACCAAAATACCAAAAACTACAACTATAATGTGGAGTCAGGTGCTGGTCGTAAACTTTCAACGGCGGGTGGTAATCCGTGGAGAATTCAGTTAGGTTTACGCTATTCGTTCTAAGCTGGTATATACCCTAAAATTTAACCCTAAAAAGAGTCTGGCCATTTTTGGTCAGGCTCTATCACTTTTTTAAAACAAACTAACAACATGAAAAACTTCACCAAAATTGTGCTGGTTTTGAGCCTTATGATAGGCTGTAAGAGTCAAAAACCAAACGCCAACAATTCTTCGACTGTCGAAAAACTGGGTCTGAAAAGAGTAAAACTTACCAACGGTTGGTCATTAACTCCGATTGGGAAAAGCCTAAAACTGCAAGATTTACCATTAAATTTAGTAGTTTCTCCATCAAAAAAATATCTGGCCGTTACAAACAATGGACAAAGTACACAAAGTATCACACTCATTGATGCCGCAACTGAGACAATACTAGACGATGAAACCATCGAAAAATCATGGTTAGGTTTAGCTTTTAGTCCTGATGAAAAATACATCTACGCATCGGCAGGAAACGATAACAAAATTAATATTTATAAAATCGAAAACAATCAACTCCAAAAAGATGGCGAGATTGTCTTAGATAAACCGTGGCCTGTAAAAGTCTCACCAGCAGGGCTTTGTGCCACCGAAAAACATATTTTTGTAGTAGCAAAAGATAACAATACGCTTTACCAGCTTGATATTGCTTCAAAAAGTATTCTAAAGAAAATTCCTCTCACCGCCGAAGCATATACGTGTATTCTTTCGCCCAATAAAAATTTACTTTATATCTCGCTTTGGGGCGGTGCAAAAATCTTGATTTATGATATTGAAACGGCAAAAATCATTGATGAAATAGCGGTTGATAAAAACCCAAATGATATGGTGCTGACCAAAGACGGCCAGTATTTATACGTTTCGCACGGAAACGATAATACAGTTTCGGTGATTGATACCAAACAAAAACAACGTATCGAAACACTTTCTTGCTCGCTTTATCCTGAGTCGCCGGTTGGTTCGACCCCAAATGGCGTTGCCTTGAGTGATGACGAAGAAAAACTCTTCATTGCCAATGCCGATAATAACTGTTTGGCGGTTTTTGAGGTAGAAGAAAGAGGAAAAAGCCGTTCGTTGGGCTTTATTCCTACAGGTTGGTATCCAACTTCGGTCAAAACCATTGGCAATAAAATCTATGTAACCAACGGCAAAGGACTTTCTTCTTCAGCCAATCCCAAAGGCCCTAATCCTGTTAGTTCTAAGAGTCCGCAATTCAAAGGAGCAAATCCTGAGGCTGTTCGAGGCACACAGTATATTGGTGGTTTGTTTAAAGGAACCCTTTCAATTTTTGATTTTCCTGATGAAAAAACTTTGGCCGATTATTCAAAAATTGTTTACGAAAACACGCCATACACCAAAACCAAAGAAATAGAAAGTGAAGGTGAAAAAGGCAATCCGATTCCTACAAAATTGGGTCAAAAATCACCCATTAAATATGTGTTTTATTTAATCAAAGAAAACCGCACTTACGACCAAGTTTTGGGCGATGTGAAAGGTGGAAATGGCGATACGACACTTTGCTTGTTTCCCGAACGTATCACGCCAAATCAGCACGCCATAGTAAAAGATTTCGTATTGCTCGACAATTTTTATGTAGATGCCGAAGTTAGTGCCGATGGACATAACTGGTCAACGGCGGCTTACGCCAACGACTACGTTGAAAAAACTTGGGTAACCAGCTACGGCGGTCGTGGTGGTACTTACGACTACGAAGGAAGTCGAGAAATTGCACACCCCAAAAATGGCTTTATCTGGGATTTTGCTCACCGTGCGGGTGTAAGTTTTAGGTCTTACGGTGAATTTGCTGAACAAAGAGCGAAACTTCCAAATCTGAAGGAAAATTGTAGTGTAAAATTTCCATCTTATAATCTTTCTATCAAAGATGTTACTCGATTTGAGGCTTGGAAAGCTGATTTTGACTCTTTATTGACAAAAAATAATGTGCCGAAATTAAATATTATCCGTCTCGGAAACGACCACACCGCCGGAGCAAGAGTTGGAATGCCAACGACAGAAGCAATGGTTGCCGATAATGATTTGGCAGTAGGAAAATTGGTTGAGCATCTTTCAAAATCTGGCATTTGGGAACAATCAGTGATTTTTATTTTGGAAGATGATGCCCAAAACGGCTCTGACCACGTAGATGCCCACCGCTCAACAGCTTATGTGGCAGGTGGATTTGTGAAGCGTGGCTACGTTGACCACACGATGTATTCAACGTCAAGTATGCTTCGCACGATGGAATTGATCCTGGGCATTCCACCAATGAGCCAATACGATGCGGCTGCCACACCAATGTGGCGTTGTTTTAGCAAAACGCCTAATAATAAGCCATTTACGGCCTTGAAAAACAACATTCGATTAGATGAACTTAATGTGGCTATCAATAGAAACTCCATCAAATCGGCCGAATTTGACTTGTCAAAGCCCGATTTAATCAATGATTTAGAATTTAGTCAAATCGTATGGCAATCAATTAAAGGGCTCAACAGCCCAATGCCAGCACCGAAAAGAAGTGCTTTTTTGGTACTGAAAGAAGAAGATGGCGATGATGACTGAAATTAAAAAACGAATAACAATTTCTTAAATAACAAATATCAGTAGTGTAGAATGACCCAAGTGTATTAAACAATGATACATTTGGGTCATTTTGTATCAAACAAATTAATCGTCTTGAAGCACTCACAATTTTAAAAATGAGTGAAATGATTGGAATGCCTATACAAAGCAAAAGTAGATTTTAAAAAATAGGTCGAGAGTAACGTAATTATAAGAAATCAAGTAGATAATTAACTCAGTGGTACTTCAGTGGGTAATCAAAATTTAAGTTATTTGATAGACAAATTGCTAAGCACCAAAAGAATCACTAATCATTATTGGTATTTTTGATTAACTTAAATGGAATACAAATTTCTTTTGGGCAATTATCGCATACGCTACCAAGATTATCATAATTGATGTTGTATAATTCCTCACTCATTACGGAATATATAGCATTTCTAAAATCACCGCCAGACATACCAGGCATTGAATAGTTCGGATCAGAGTCATTATCGAAAATTCTTACACCTTCTCTACAAATATTATCAGTAAATCTAAAGCTAAATAGTAAATACTCAACATTTTCGATAAAATCTAATTTAGCACCAAAAGACTGAAAAGCAAAAAAATCAGATTGAGGTGCCGCCAATGGTTCGAATATTGAATCGATTTGTGAAAAACCCATTTGATAACTGATAGTCCTCAAATTTTTGTTTGGAACAATCTTAGGGCAAACGATCGAAATTTGGGTTGGGCCGATGGGATAATCCTGTGCTGTAAAATTAGGCTTTCCATAAACATCATAAACGCCTGATTTACTATTCCACCTTAATGTCAGGTTAATATGATTTTGTGCGAGAGCAGAAACCGAAGGCCAAATAAAAAATACGAGTATTATCACACTTCTTTTAAAGCTTCGAAAATTTAAGGATTTCATGTGGATCAAATCTTCGTTTTATATGCAATTAAACATTACTATCTAATTTTTTTAACCACTTTAACTGAAATACAATCGCTGTAAACAAGAAAAAAACAAACAATTGTGTATTGAAGTTAAACTACCTTTGTAGGTATTATCATCACACCACGATCAATTTTATGCATACAATCGACCATGCACGCCAAAACTAACTCAGACCTAATTTGAACATAGCATTTTTATGCTAATTTCTGAATAAAGAGATTGAAAAACAAATAAATTTATTATTCGGTAGAAATTTCAAAATATACCACATTTTAGTTTTTTTGTAGTTGATTAAGGATTTGAAATTGTATCAAAATCTGACATTTCAAATTCAAAGATTTATCTAGGAGTTGAGAAACCAAAAATCAAAGATTTTTGTCTGAATTCAAAATTTACAATCACAAAACTTTGATTAGCATTAAGCATAAAAAACAACTCGAAACTTACAATTTTCGTAAGTAAAAGTTCCTTTATTACATAAACTAAAGAGCCAAGTTTCAATACTTAATGTAATTATGCCCTAGTATACATGTAAATTCTTTACAACTTTCCAGCAACATTGATGATCATAAGAATTTTTACCAAATGCTATTTATTTAGAAAATCCACCATTATTTTAGCATTTTTCATTTAGAAAATACATATGTTCATTAAAATTATAGGAATGATCGTCTCAAAGAAATGTAGCCCACAGACTATTAATTCTGAATTTTTTAATATTCACAAACCAAGGTTCATTAGTATTTTAAATAAGATAAAAAGTGAGAGAAGTTGAAGTAAAAATACCAATTATTCAACCTGATGGGATGGATAATTTCCATTTTAATGACATGGATTGGCCATTAAATTTTGCTAAAAATCATAACCTTTTTCACATTAACCGATTGGAAGAATTTATAAATAAAATTTCTTTCCCACTGCCCCCACATCGAAAAACAGTATTTGACATTATATTTCTGACCAAAGGCAATTCAATTCGAAGTAAAGGATTACTCAAATATGAATTTACAGCCGGACAACTCTTTTTTTTGCCACCATATCAAATCACCTCACACGACTACATAAGCAAGGATGCAGAAGGTTTTTTCTTGCATTTTGACTCATCGATCTTTAAAAACCACAATCTTGATAAATTTTTAAAAGATTTTAATTTCCTTGGTTTTCTCAATAACCCAATTATAAAATTAGACACCCACTCTATAGCGGCGTTTGTAAATATCTTTGAAAGACTTGAGACACTTGTCAATGAACCAAAAACCAATGATTTGGATCTGGTGAGTGTTTATTTGTTTGCATTACTCAAAGAGTCGGCAAAATTTGCTACTGATGAAAAGAATGTAAGTAAAAATGCTTCAGTACTGCTCACTGAAAGATACAAGGAAGCCCTTTCTCAATATATTTATACAAAACAAAAGGTAAATGAGTATGCCGACCACCTGAATGTAACTCCCAATCATTTAAACAAGTGTGTAAAGAAAATCACAATGAAGTCGGCCCAAGACTTATTAAATGAAATGTTAATAATGGAGGCTAAATCTCTTTTGAAATTTTCAAACCTGCAAATAGCCGAAATTGCCGTAAAGTTAGGAAATCATACACCCAGTAATTTTGCAAGATTCTTCAAAAGTAAAACCGGCATGATGCCCAAAGATTATCGATGATTTGTGCGAAATCGATAAAAATTTGTTTCAAGCACACAAA
>NZ_JBMLRC010000016.1:1543-17920 GCF_049241225.1 Emticicia sp. | reverse complement strand
GTTCCATCGGAACGACGCAACACACAATTAAATGTCGGTATATATTCAAATGATTTAAAAATTTAGAAAATTTTTACAATTCTTCTATTCATTCTCAATCCAAATAGGTTTTCAAGATTTGGCTTCATCAAAGATTAAAGGCATTTACTAATCTTTTAAAGATCGAAAAACACTTTTTTGCTTATAACCAGGATTTTTTATTCGGTTTTATAGGCAATTTCACCACGTCACACCTTTTCTGATACCTTCAAATTGTCTTCTTCTGAAACACTGGTAACTACTAAAATCAACACTGATTTCTGAAACGCTGCTACTTTTAAATCTAAAACTTAGCTAAAAAAGACAAATTGATTGATTATGAATATTTTTTGAGTTCTTTTGATTCACATATAGCTCAAAACATTCTGACATTTGTACAAATATTTAGCACAATAATACAATTGTAGAAAAGCAATATATTTTGATTAAAACGCTTTTCTTTGGTCTATTGATGTTTAATCAAGGCTTTTTTAAAGATTACGAATAAAATAGACATATTCTAGCAGCTAAAGTTTACATTTCTTAAGTAAAGAATATAAAATATGCTAAAACCTATTAAAAGAATAGTCACAGGTCATACAGATGAGGGGAGAGCAACTTTTATCATCGATGAAGAAATTGAAACTACCGTTATTCCTACGGGTGATGCAGCAATGGCTACTATCTGGAGTACAGCTAAGGTGCCGGCCGATTGTAACGACAACATTGATGGCCGACTTCTCGAAGTTGGAACCACACTTAAGGGCGGCTCAGTAATTAGGGTGGTCGATATGTTGCCCGGTGCTTCATCCCCCATGCATCGTACATCGAGCATTGATTATGGTATTGTTATGAAAGGTGCCATTGAATTAGAATTAGAAAATGGCGAAATAAAAACCATCGAAGAGGGTGGAATAATTGTTCAAAGGGGTACCATCCATCGCTGGAGAAACCCCAATCAAAATGAGAAATGTAGAATTGTTTTTGTATTGACAGAAGCTAAACCATTTGAAGTAAACGGAAAACCTTTGCCCGACGAAATGATTCATGAATAAATTGTTTGATTTAACTGGCAAAACAGCTCTTGTGACAGGCTCAAGCTCAGGCATGGGTAAAGCAATAGCATTGGCAATGGCAAGCCATGGTGCACAAGTTATTATTTCAAGTTTTGATAAGCAAGAACTCGAAAATACACGTCAACAATTCGAAAATTTGGGCCTCAAAGTTTATGCACATATTTGCGATATGTCAAAAACGAACCAAATCAATGAGCTTGTTGAAACTTGTTTTTTGAGATATTCAAAAATAGATATTTTGGTAAATGGGGTTGGAATTGCCCCTTCGGGTGGTTTCTTAGAAATAAACCAAAATTCTTTCGAAAAAACCCTTGCCTTGAATCTTCAATCGGCTATCCACATAACAAATCTCATTATTCCAAAAATGCAAGCTCAAAAAGATGGGGTAATCATATATTTAGCGAGTATTGCAGGTGTAAGAGGTAATAAAACACTTGGACTTTACGGAATCTCAAAAGCGGGATTAATTCAAATGGCTAAAAACTTAGCCGTGGAGTTTGGTCCAGAAAATATAAGAGTAAATACTATTTCACCAGGAATCATCAATACACCTTTTTCAAATTCTCTATTAGAAAATGTAGAATTTATGAAAAAGCGATTGTTACAAACGCCTCTTAGAAGAGTAGGGGAGGTAGACGAAATTGCTGGTGTGGCGGTTATGCTTGCCTCAAAGGCTGGCGGATTTATCACGGGTCAGAATATCATCGTTGATGGTGGAACAACAATTAGCGATGGCAACTAAGTAATTATCAATCTATAATGAATAAAGCTCCGAACTATTTTGGGCTACTGTCAGATGAGAAGATTTGAAAACAAAGTTTGTATTATCACAGGTGCGGCATCGGGCATCGGTCGTTCAACAGCAATTGCGTTTGCAACGGAGGGAGCAAAAGTAATCGTTTCGGATATTAACGAATCAGCAGGAATTTTAGTAGTCGATGAAATTAAAAATAATGGACACGAGGCAATGTTTATTAAATGTAATATCGGCGAACGAAGCGAAGTGTTGAATCTAATAGAAACAACCGTAAAGGTTTTCGGACGAATAGACAATGCTGTAAACTGTGCCGGAATTGCCGGTAAAATTTCCTCCCCGGTGCATGAATACCCCGAAGAGGCTTGGCTTAATCAGATCCAAATTAATCTAATTGGAACCTATTATTGTGTTAAATTTCAGTTAGAACAAATGCTAAAACAAGGCGGTGGAAACATCGTTTGCGTTTCATCAGCAGCCGGTTTGGTAGGTCAACCCGACAATTCTTCCTATGCGGCTTCTAAACATGGAGTTAATGGTCTTGTGAAATCGGCAGCAATTGAATATGCAACAAAGAATATCAGAATCAATGCTTTATGTCCAACGGCTATCGAAACACCAATGATAATGCATGGTCGTAGAAATCTTGCAGAAAACCCCGAAGCATTAGAATCAGCCAAAAACCATCAACGCATGAAACGTATGGGACAACCCAGTGAGGTTTCCGACGTAGCACTGTGGTTATGCTCCGCTCAATCAAGCTTTATTACGGGCCATTGCATGGCAGTTGATGGAGGTGCATTTGCTTGAGTTTATCAAACTTTTTTTAAACATTTTCATCAAATACTTGATCAAAAGTAGAAGGTGTAAAATAGGAAATAAACATAAAAAACTAATTTCAATAAATATCATACACTAGTTTTCATTTAAAATTAAAAGCATTTATTAATAGAAACTCATATGGCAAAGAATCCTCATTTTCTTTCTCAAATGGCTCACGTAGAGGTATTGACTACTGACCTTAACAAATCGGTTGAATTTTTCAGAGACGTAGTTGGCATGGACGAAACTGGTCGTGAAGAATCGTCAGTTTACCTCCGAGCTTGGGGAGATTATTTTCATCATACATTAAAGCTTACACAAAGCGAAAAGTCAGGCCTTGGGCATATCGGCTGGCGTGCTGATAGTCCAGAAGCATTAGATGAGTGTGTGGCTTATTTAGAAAGCATCGGTGCAGGTCGTGGTTGGGTAGAGGGTGATTTAGGACACGGAAAAGCTTACCGTTTTCAATCGCCCGATGGCCACATGCACGAAGTGTTTTGGGATGTAGTTTGGTTGAGAGAAACAGGCGAAAGAGGCAGCGTTTATGCCGACCGCTACGCAAGCAACCGTTTGAAGGGAGCAAATCCTCGTCGTTTCGACCATGTAACTTACATGGTAGCCAAAGGAAAGTATCCATTAGAAAAAGAGTTTTGGAAAAACATGGGACTCAAAAACCCAGATGAAATCAGAATTTCTGATGATATGCCGCCTATCGGTGGATTACACACCATTGCCAATCTTTCTCATGATATTGCCGTATTTACTGACCCTAATATTGGAGAAAATGAAGGTGTATTAAACCACATTTGTTGGAATGTTGATAGCCGTGAAGAGGTACTATTAGCCCTTGATTATTTCATCGAGAAAGGCTTTAAGAGTGTGATGGGAGCTCCAACTCGCCACAAAGCCGATGAAGGTTTTTTCATTTACATCATCGACCCAGGTAGTGGAATATTGTTTGAATACTACGCTTGTGCCAGATTGGTATTTGCACCAGACCATTTGGATGTTCACTACCTTAAAGACAATCCGAACGATGCGTGGGGCAGTGCCAACCCATTTGCAGAAATGGGCAAAGGCAAAAAACTGGGCCTTTCAGAAGACGGAACAGTAAAACCAGCAGACGTTTAATGATTTGGGATTTTTGATTTGGGATTTCGGATTTATTGATAGAAACTGTTATGTTCAAATCATTAAACAAAAAACTTAATCAAAATGACACAAAAAGAGCTACAAGATAGATTGAAAAGTTATGCAATTGTAATTGTAAAGTTTGCGGAGAGCTTACCCGATACGCTTGGTTTTAGAACAGTTCGGAATCAAATTGTTAGATGTGGGCCATCTGCTGCTGCAAATTACAGAGCGGCTTGTAGGTTACGCACCTCGGAGGTAAATCAAGTAACGATTTTAAATATAAACTGGAAATCGTTGAGGAAGAATTAGACGAAACTATGTTTTGGTTAGAATTCACAGTTGGCATTGATGATTCAAAAAGAGATTTAGTATCTCCGCTTTGGAAAGAAGGCAATGAATTATTATCAATCATAGTTTCAAGTATTAACTCAGTCAAAAAGAAATTAAAAAATAATTGATTAGGATGAAGGGTATAAATCCCCAATCCAAAATCCCCAATCCAAAATCAGTATGTGGCATTATTTTCCTGGGCAGTATATGCCCTCATATCAAGTAAATAGAGCATTGACACAAGCCCATTATGGTGGCGGTGAATTTGCCGAAATATTAGAGGTTGCAGGCGAAATCGACCCATCTGACCGTGAGAGTTTTAACCGTGCGTGGGTGAAAATGGGCGATAAAGTCTATGAAAAAGCCGAGGCTTACGCCGCCGCAGGTCAGCGAGTATCTGCCCGTAGAACTTACCTTAGAGCGTTCAATTACCTCCGCACCGCTGAGTTTTTCATGACTCTACGTGATGAACGTAAGATTCCATATTACCTCAAATGCCGTGATGCTTTCATCAAAGCCATTGATTTGTTTGATGAGCGTCCAGTTACGGTGGATATTCCTTTTGAAGGTTCGTTTTTACCTGCTTACCTTTTCAAACCATCGGGTGTAAAAAATCCACCAGTAGTAGTCATGTTTGGTGGTTTAGATAGTTTGGCCGAAGAACTTTATTTCGGTATTGCCCAACACCTCAACGAGCGTGGAATCGCCATGATGGCCGTTGATGGTCCAGGGCAAGGAGCGGCATTAAGATTAAATCATATTCATACTCGCTACGATTATAATGTGGCTGGTTCAACAGTTTTAGATTATATCATCGAAAATTTGGGCGAGCATGTTGATACTTCGAGAGTAGGAATCGGAGCCGTTTCGATGGGTGGGTACATGGCTGCTCGTTGTGCCGCTTTCGAGCCACGCTTCAAAGTTTGTATGATTTTCGGAGCGGTTTGGTCGTATTATGATATTTGGAAAAACCGTCCAGATAATCACCCTTTGGCCGAAATCGTACAGCACATCGTAGGGGCTGACAACATGACCGACGCCCGTGAACGCCTGAAAAACTTTACGTTGGAAGGCGTGGCCGAGAAAATCCAATGCCCAACCTATATTCTTCATGGGGAAGATGACCGCCAGAATTTTGTAGAAAATGCTTACAAAGTAAACGATGCTCTGACTTGCGAACACTTCATGGAAATCGTACCGAAAGAAGAAAGCGGCTCGGCTCACTGCTCAGTAGATGACTTCACGAAGTCATTCAATATGTACGATTGGATTGAGAAGAAGATAAAAGAATAGCCCCCAACCCCTAAAGGGGAGTAAGGAAATTCTGATTATAGTAAAACCAAAAAAATTAATTAAGATATAAAATTCCCTTTTAGGGGTTAGGGGTATGATACAACAAATAAAAAAAGGGATCACTTACGCTGAGAGCAAAGAGGCCGACATGAAAGTGAGAGCATTGGTAGAAGAAATGCTCGATAATGTGGCACAAAAAGGCGATGCGGCCGTTCGTGAATATTCAGCAAAACTTGACAATTGGGCACCAGAAAGTTTCCGACTTTCCGAAAACCAAATCAAGGAAATTATTGCAACATTGCCCAAACAAGTAATCGAAGACATCAAATTTGCTCAAACCCAAATTCGTAGTTTTGCCGAGCATCAGAAGGCTTGTTTGAAAGATTTAGAAGTAGAGACCCTCCCCGGTGTTTTCTTAGGCCATAAAAATATTCCAGTAAATTCGGTAGGATGCTATGTGCCGGGGGGTCGCTATCCGATGGTGGCATCTGCTCACATGAGCGTACTCACGGCAAAAGTAGCAGGTGTGAAGCGTGTGATTGCTTGTACACCACCTATCAAAGGTGAAATTCCTGCCGCCACGGTAGCGGCAATGTATATGGCAGGTGCCGATGAAATATATTTGTTGGGAGGTGTCCAGGCGATCGCCATGATGGCTATTGGTACTGAAACAGTGAAAAGTGTAGATATGCTCGTTGGACCAGGAAACGCCTACGTGGCCGAGGCCAAGCGTCAGCTTTTTGGCAAAGTAGGCATCGACCTATTTGCTGGGCCAACTGAAACTTTGGTAATTGCCGATGATACAACCGATGTCGAAACTTGTGCCACTGATTTACTCGGTCAAGCCGAACATGGCCCAACTTCTCCTGCCATTTTACTGACTACCAGCAAAACCATTGCTGAAGGTATAGAAGCCGAAATTCAAAGACAACTAACTATTTTACCAACAGCCGATGTTGCCGCTGTAGCTTGGAGAGATTACGGACAAGTAATATTGTGCGATACCGTTGATGAATTAATTTCGGAAGCCGACCGCATCGCCAGCGAACACGTACAGGTAATGACCGAAAATCCACGCTATTTCCTTGAAAAAATGACCAATTATGGTGGTCTATTCTTAGGAGATAAGACTAACGTCGCTTACGGCGATAAAGTAATTGGTACCAATCATACACTTCCAACCAAAGAGGCTGCTCGCTATACAGGTGGACTTTGGGTAGGAAAATTCATGAAAACCTGTACTTATCAGGAAATTCGTACACCCGAAGCAAGTAAGCTGATCGGAGAATATTGTTCAAGACTTTGCGAAATAGAAAACTTCGCTGGCCATAAAGAACAGGCAGATTTGAGAGTGAGAAAATATACCCCTATCCCCTAAAGGGGAATTTTGAAAACTATGAATTCAATAACTATTAACTCCCCTTTAGGGGCTGGGGGTGTAGCCCTCGTAACGGGCGGTGCAGGAGAAATCGGCTCGGCAATTTGTAAGCAATTTGCCGAAAATGGTTTCTCGGTCATTGCAACCTATAATTCAAATTCAACTAAGGCAGAGAAATTATTGGAAGAATTGAATAAAATTAGCGAACAAAAAGCTCCCCTACTGGGGGAGGGGGGAGCTGGTCATTCCATTTTCCATGCCCCAACCACTGATGCACAGAAAGTAAAAGATTTAAAAGCATTTGTGGCAGAAAAGTATGGAAAATTAGATGTATTAGTAAACAATGCAGGAATCACAACACCTGTGCCACACGATGATTTAGATGGGTTGACAGACGAGTGGATTGATAAAATTATGCAAACCAATTTCAGAGGTTCGTTTGCGATGGTGAGAGCAATGAGGGATTTGTTAGACATTGCAGTCGAGGAAAATCCCCAATCAGAAATGGTAAGTCCGGAATCGTCACTGATTGTCAATATTTCATCAATTGCTGGAATTTACGGTATCGGAAGTAATGTAGCTTACTGTGCATCAAAAGCTGCCATTGACTCTATGACACGCTCTTTGGCAAGGGCTCTTGCTCCAAAAATTAGGGTTGTATCTGTTTCACCGGGTTTTGTGGAAGGAGAATATACTAAAAATTTCGATCCGAAATTCTTAAAAAATCAAATGGATAGCACACCGTTAGGGCGTTTTGCAACAGGTACAGATGTGGCTAATGTAGTTTTTTCACTTGCCAAAACACTGACATTTTCAACCGGAAATATCATTACTGTTGATGGTGGACGCTTACTTAAATGATTTAACATTTTAACTTAACAACCTTATAGATTGAAAGAATGAAAAACGTGTACTTCTTTATAGTTGTATTGTTCTTATTGAGTAGTGCCGAAATCTTAGGACAAGTAAACCTCATTCAAAATGTATCAGCCCGAAAAACCATCTCACTTGATGGTGTTTGGGATTCTCAGGTCGATGTTGTTGGTGTTGGTTCACTTGGTCGTTTTGGACTGGTTCAGGATAGAAAACCTACAAAATTCGTGTACAATGGAGAAAACCCTCGAAACACCGAATTAGTTGAGCAAGACATGGACGTTGCCGAAAAAATAAATGTTCCTGGAGATTGGAATACGCAAAAAGAGAAACTGTTTCTCTACGAAGGGAACTTATGGTATCGTAAAAAGTTTAGCGTTGTTCCTCAACCAACCAAAAGATACTTCATCTATTTCGGAGCAGTAAATTATGAGGCAACTGTTTATTTGAATGGCATTAGAATAGGCCAGCACAAAGGTGGTTTTACACCATTTCAGTTCGAAATCACTAAAGAATTGAAAAATGGAGAAAACAAACTCCTTGTAAATGCCAACAATACCCGAGGAGACGACAATATACCAACCAAAATTGCAGACTGGTGGAATTATGGAGGAATCACAAGGTCAGTTTCATTAATTGAAGTTTCGGACACCTACATTTCAGATTACTTTATTCAATTAGAAAAAGGCAAACTTTCCGAAATAAAAGGTTGGGTGAAGGTTTCAGGTTCACAAAAAGCACAGGCAGTAAATGTTGAGATTCCGGAATTAGGATTGAAACAAAGTGTACAAACCGATACCTCTGGCTATGCCGAACTCAATCTTTCGAGTAAGAAAATTCAGCATTGGTCACCCGAAAATCCAAAAATGTATGAGGTGATCGTATCTTCTGCCAATGATAATGTAAAAGATAAAATCGGCTTTCGTACTATCGAAACCCGTGGAACAGAAATTCTCCTTAATGGAAAACCTATTTTTTTGAAAGGTGCGGCCATTCACGAAGAAGCCCCATTCAGAACAGGGAGATGCTATTCGGAAGCCGATGCCCGTACTTTGTTGACTTGGGCAAAAGAACTAGGTAGCAACTATGTTCGACTAGCTCATTACCCGCACAACGAAGCCATGACCCGCATGGCAGATGAAATGGGCCTTTTGGTATGGTCGGAAGTGCCAATCTATTGGAATGTAAAATTTGAAAAACCAGAAGTGTATGCCAGTGCCGAAAAACAATTATTAGAAAATATCAGTCGAGATAAAAATCGAGCCTCGGTTATTCTTTGGTCGGTCGCCAATGAAACCAACGAATCTGAACCAAGATTAGCTTTTTTGAAAAAACTTCTCGAAAAAACAAAAGCTGTTGACCCCACTCGCCTAACAACTGCTGCCTTACTTGCCAAAGAAGGTAAAAATGAATTTAGCTTAGAAGACCCACTAGGTGAATTTGTAGATGTAATGGGATGCAATGAATACATAGGGTGGTACACACTGCCTGCCGAACTTGCTCCTAGTATTAAATGGACTTCTAAATTTAACAAGCCACTGATAATGAGCGAGTTTGGTGCTGAAGCAGTAGCAGGTTTACACGGTAGTGCAGATGAAATTTGGACAGAAGAGTATCAAAATAGAATATTCGAAAACCAAGTAAAAATGTTGAATAATATCCCTTTTTTGAGAGGAACATCGGTTTGGGCTTTGATGGATTTTCGTTCGCCGCTAAGACTTTTACCTATAAAGCAAGATTTCTTCAACAGAAAAGGTATGGTTTCAGATATGGGAATCAAGAAAATGGCTTTTTTCACACTAAAAAATTGGTATCAAACTAAATAAGAAATAATGAAGATAATAGACCTTTCTGTAACTATTTCAGAAAAAATTAAAGAACCGCTTCCGACTAAAATCAGTTACGAAGACCACAAAGAAGGGGCAAAAAAAATGGGTGCTATGCTCTTTGATGGAATGACCGATTGTTTTGTCAACGATAACGGACCAGCAGGCGAAACCCTCACGGTGACCAGCCACTGCGGAACCCACGTAGATGCACCTTATCATTATTACCCGACCTGTGAAGGGAAGCCTTCACGCACCATTGATGAAATGCCGTTGGAATGGTTTTTCCAGGATGGAGTTGTGCTTGATTTTACCGACAAACCAGATGGCTATATGTTTGAGCCAGAAGATTTAATCGAAAAACTCGCCGCTATCAATTATACTCTAAAACCGATGGATATTGTCTTGATTCGTTGTGATGCTGATAAGCGTATTCATGACGAAGATTTTGCAAAAATACACGTTGGGGCATCGGCAAAAGCTACGCACTGGCTCATCGACCAAGGTATTAAGGTGATGGGCACTGATGGTTGGGGTTGGGATATTCCATTACACATTCAAGCGGCTGATTATAAGGCAAACCCAAGACAAGGGGTGATTTGGCAAGCACATTATGTAGGTATTGAAAAAGAATATTGCCAAATAGAAAAACTGGCAAATCTTGACCAATTGCCACCTTTTGGCTTTAAAGTAGCTTGTTTTCCAGCAAAAATAGAAAAAGCAAGTGCCGGCTGGACAAGAGCAGTAGCGATATTAAACACCCCTAACCCCTAAAGGGGAATTTAGGACTATACCGATAAATTGGAGATGGATAATCATAAAATAAAAAACTCCCCTTTAGGGGCTGGGGGTATTCTCGAACTTGCAAGAATTGACATAAAAGAAAATACAAATGCCGAATTTGAGGCAGCCTTAGAAATTGCGAAAGACGTGATTTCGCGGTCAAAAGGTTTTCAACGTATCAACGTGAAGAAGTGCATCGAGCAAGCGAATCGCTACATTTTATTAATTGAATGGGACACCCTCGAAGACCACACCATTGGCTTCCGAGAGTCCGAACTTTTTAAAGAGTGGCGAGCATTAATCGGTCCATTTTTCTTAGAACCACCTTTGGTACAACACTATACTTGATTTACGATTTTTTGATTTACGAATGACGATTTATTCTTACTCAGTAATTTGTAAATCAATCGTAAATCAATTCAATCGTAAACCGTAAATTATAAATACTATGACAAAAAAAATATTAGTAGTAGGTGCAGGTATTGGCGGCCAGTCGGTTGCGATTGGCCTGAAAAAAGCTGGTTTTGAAGTAGATATCGTAGAAATTCATAAAGAATTTAATGTTTATGGCGTAGGTATCATTCAGCAAGCCAATGCACTCAGAGCCTTAGATGCCATCGGTGTTGCCGATGAAGCCATGCGTCGAGGTTCGCCTTATGGTAAAGTAAAACTATGTCTGGCTCATGGTGTTCAAATCGGTGAAGCAGGAACACCGCCGATTGGTCGTTTTCCGAGTCATAATGGTATTTCTCGTAGAATTCTGCACGATGTATTATTTGAAGAAGCACAAAAAGTAGGATTGAAATATCGAATGGGCGTTACTGTCGAAACCATTGATAATCAGCCAGATGTAGCTAATGTAACCTTCTCAGATGGTACTTCTGGTAGTTATGACATTGTCATTGCTGCCGATGGCGTTAATTCAAAAGTACGTAGGCTCATTTTTGGCGAATTTAAATCAAGCTATGTAGGTTTATCAGTTTGGCGATATGCGTTTAAGCGTCCGGCCGACCTAGATACCGGATATATTTTCTTCAACAAAAAGCACAAACTCGGCGTAATTCCGATGACGGCTGATTTGTGTTATATTTTTGTAAACTCGGCTGAAGGCGATAACCCGATGATTCCAGAAGACCAATTGGTTGATAAGCTAAAAGCATATATGTCGGCTTATCCGATTCCGATGGTGCAGGAACTCATTCCACAAGTGACAGATGCCAAATTGGTTAATTATCGCACGCTCGAAACCCTCAAAATGCCTGCACCGTGGTATAAAAACCGTGTGGTAGTGTTGGGCGATGCCGCTCATACGACTATCCCTCAACTCGGTTCGGGGGCTGCTTTGGCTATTGAAGACGCGGTAGTTTTGATTGAAGAATTGCAGAAAGAAGGTTCGGTAGAGGAAATATTCGAAAGATACATGAAGCGTCGCTACGACCGTTGTAAAATGGTGGTAGAGGTTTCGGAAACTTTGGGTGCTTGGGAACTACTCGAATACACCGACCAACCATTGCCAGAAGGTGCAAATATGGGCATGCTCATGGGCAAAACAGGTATGGCATTGACACAAGAGATATAACACCCCTAACCCCTAAAGGGGAACAAGGGAACGGAATTATTAATCATCATTAAAAAACTCCCCTTTAGGGGCTGGGGGTATGAAACTCGTAACATTCTTAAATAAAAATCAAGAAAGTCGCATCGGTTGGCTCGTAGGCGAAAGTATAGTAGATATGCATTTAGCCAATGAAAAATTACCGACCAATATGCTCACTTTTATTGATGACCACGAAACCTATTTCGAGATCATCAAATCATTGGGCGAAGTTAAACCACATTACACCTTGGCAGAGGTAAAACTTTTAGCACCATTGCCAAATCCTCGTAGTTTCAGAGATTATGTTGGTTTTGAGATGCACATGCAAAATGCCTCTCGTTCATTCGGACATAAAATTGGTCCTGCATGGTACGAAATGCCTATTTTTTATTTCACTAATCATCAAGCCATTTATGGCCCTGAAGATGAAATAAAACGTCCTACGAAAGAAACCAAGTTGGATATTGAGCTTGAAATGGCTTGTATTATTGGCAAAAAAGGTAAAGATATTAAAGCAGCAGATGCTCGTCCGTATATTTTTGGATATACAATTTTCAACGATTGGACGGCACGAGCTACCCAAAAAGTAGAGATGGAGGTGCCGCTTGGCCCACACAAAGGCAAAGATTTTGCCAATGCAATTGGTCCGTGTATCGTTACTGCCGACGAAATGGAGCAGTACCGAGTACCATTTGATGAGAGTGTGTTTCAGGAGCCTATCAGCGTACCAAAAGTGGCGGGCGATAGATTGAATCTGAAAATGACCTCTCGTATTAATGGTCAGACCGTTTGCGAAGGAAATTACAAAACGGTTTATTTCAATTTCGAGCAGATGATTGAGCGAGCTTCCGAAAATAATGTAAACCTAATGCCGGGCGATATTCTTGGCTCAGGCACGCTTGGTTGGGGAAGTTTAATCGAAAATAATTTTACCGTTCATCGCCCCCTCGAACCCGGCGATGTGGTTGAACTCGAAATCGAAGGAATCGGAATTTTAAGAAATAAAGTAGTTTAGGTTAAGAAGTTTAAAGAGTAGAATTTTCCCATTAGGGAATAAATATTGGTAATGAGGAAAATCTCAAAAGATTACTAAATCCCGTAGGGATGAAATATATTATTTTGAAGACCATTTTTCTACCAATATCAAATGCCCACGGCATAATATTGACCAACTAATTTCAAAAGCTGATAAACGTAGGTTATCCAATTACTTACGTTTATCAGCATTTTTGCGTAAGAATCAAATCGTTTTTTATATCAAATACCAATAAAAATCATGAAAAAAAGTATTTTAACCGCCTTACTTCTAACAGGATTTGTGAGTGCAATCGCTCAAGAATCTGTTTTTAAGGTTATTCAGAATAAAGGTGGGAAAGCCATCGCTTACGCTCCAACTTCGGGAGTAAAAATACTGACTATCAATGGCTTATCGTTCAAAGACCTCAATAAAAACGGCAAACTTGATAAATACGAAGACTGGCGTTTGGCCGATGATATCCGTGCAAAAGATTTAGCATCGAAACTTACAGTTGAGCAGATTGCGGGTTTGATGTTATATTCTTCACATCAATCCATTCCTGCTCGCCCAGGTGGATATTTTGCCGGAACTTACGGCGGAAAACCATTCAAAGCGGGGGAAACCGACCCAAGCGATTTGACCGACCAACAAAAGAAATTCTTGGCCGAAGATAACCTCCGTCACGTATTGATTACAACCGTACAGACGCCAGAAATAGCGGCCAAATGGAACAATAAAATGCAGGCTTACTGCGAAAGTGTGGGTTTGGGTATTCCTGCAAACAATAGCTCTGACCCACGCCACGGAACAAAAGCAAGAGCCGAATATGATGCTGCTGCGGGTGGTGAGATTTCGATGTGGCCAAGTTCGTTAGGTATGGCTGCCACTTTTGACCCAACTTTGATTCAAAAATTTGGTAGAATAGCTGCCACTGAGTACCGTGCTTTAGGTATCACAACTGCCCTTTCGCCACAAGTAGATATTGCTACCGAACCACGTTGGGGGCGTTTTAATGGCACATTCGGCGAAAGTCCGTGGCTTTCGGCTGCCATGGGGAAAGCCTATTGCGACGGTTTTCAGTCGAGTGTTTGGGGAGCGAAAAGCGTGAATGCGATGGTAAAACACTGGCCAGGTGGCGGTGCAGGAGAAGCAGGACGTGATGCACACTACGCTAATGGGAAATTTGCGGTTTATCCTGGCAATAATTTCGATGCACATTTGATACCTTTTACACAAGGGGCATTTAAACTCAAAGGACAAACCAAAATGGCATCGGCAATTATGCCTTATTATACTATCTCGTGGAATCAAGATAAGAAAAACCATGAAAATGTAGCCAATAATTACAATAAATACATGATTACGGACCTGCTTCGTACCAAATATGGCTACGATGGTGTAGTTTGTACTGACTGGTCGGTGGTGGCTTTACACAAAGCCATGGATTCGTTTTTAGACGGTAAAGCATGGGGTGTAGAAAACCTATCTTTGGTTGAACTTCACTACAAAGCACTGATGGCAGGTGTTGACCAATACGGCGGCAACAATAACGTAAAACCTGTCCTTGAAGCTTACGAAATGGGCGTTAAAGAACACGGCGAAGCCAAAATGAGAGCCAGAATGGAGCAATCGGCGGTGCGATTATTGAAAAATATTTTCAGAGTAGGCGTTTTTGAGAATCCGTATCTGAATACCGAAGAAACAAAGACAATTGTTGGAAAACCTGAATTTATGAAAGCGGGCTACGATGCTCAGTTGAAATCAATCGTGATGCTTAAAAATCAAGCAAAAACATTACCGATTACTACTAAAAAGACGGTCTACGTGCCAAAAAGATTTGTAGCCGCCAGCCGTAATTTCTTGGGAATGGAAACGCCAGCCTCGGAAGATTATCCAGTAAATTTGGAAATCGTGAAAAAGCATTTTAATGTAACCGATAATGCCGAAGAAGCAGATTTTGCCTTAGTTTTCATCGAAAATCCAAAGGCTTCGATTGGATATGACAAAGAAGATACTAAAAATGGTGGAAACGGTTATGTGCCAATCAGTTTGCAGTACAGTGATTACAAAGCCGATGATGCCCGCGAGGTAAGTATAGCAGGCGGAGATATTTTAGAGAATTTCACGAATCGATCGTACAAAGGAAAAACGGCCAAAGTGCCAAACATCACCGATATGCAATTGGTACTAAATACAAAGGCAAAAATGAAAAACAAACCAGTAGTGGTGGTAGTGAATACGACTAACCCAATGGTTTTTTCTGAAATTGAGCCATCTGCTTCGGCCATTTTGTTGAGTTTTGGTGTGCAAGACCAAGCCATTATCGAAACCATTGCAGGTAAAAACGAGCCTTCGGCTCTTTTACCGATGCAAATGCCAGCCAATATGAGTGTGGTTGAAAAACAAGCCGAAGACGTACCTTATGATATGACTTGCCATAAAGATTCGGAAGGAAATGTTTATGATTTCGGCTTTGGTTTGAACTGGAAAGGTATTATCAATGATATGAGAGTTACGAAATACAAAATTCATATAAATAAGGGGTTAAAATAGTAGACTTAAAGCAAACTTCGTTAAGTATTTATGCAATGGCAGTTGTGGCAAGATCAGTAAAGTGTATCTTTAACCTCTATCATGCATGTGAATCGGACAATAATAGATAATGCTGGAAAGATAAAAGATTTTACAAGTAGTCCAACCATTACACCACCAAGTCAATTAATAGTTTGTTCGCCAAGTAATTTGACTTTAACGGCCAATTGTGTAAGTGGAAATGTTATTTGGTCTGATAATTCAACTGGAACAAGTTTAACACTTTCGGCAGTCGGCACTTATGCTGTTTCGGCCAAATGTACCTTGAACGGTTGTGATTCTGACCAAAGTTCTACAACGAATCTTGAAATTAAAGCCAAACCAAGTATTCCAACAATTACACCACCAAGTCAATTAGTGGTTTGCTCGCCAAGTAATTTGACTTTAACGGCAAATTGTGCAAGTGGAAATGTTATTTGGTCGAATAATTCAACAGGTACAAGTTTAACACTTTCGGCAGTCGGCACTTATGCTGTTTCGGCCAAATGTACTTTGAACGGTTGTGATTCTGACCAAAGTTTGGCAACGAATCTGGAAATAAAAGCAAAACCAACTGTGCCAACCATTACACCACCAAGTCAAATAATAGTTTGTTCGCCAAGTAATTTGACTTTAACGGCCAATTGTGTAAGTGGAAATGTTATTTGGTCGAATAATTCAACGGGCACAAGTTTAACACTTTCGGCAGTGGGAACTTATGCCATTTCAGCAAAATGTACTTTGAACGGCTGTGATTCTGACCAAAGTTCTGTAACGAATTTGGAAATCAAAGCACTACCCAACGTTACAGCTACAAATACTGGTCCTTACACCGTTGGACAAAGTATCAGTTTAGTTGGAAGTGGTGGTGGAACTTATAGTTGGACTGGTCCAAATAATTTTA
>NZ_JBMLRC010000016.1:0-1443 GCF_049241225.1 Emticicia sp. | reverse complement strand
AGTTTAGTTGGAAGTGGTGGTGGAACTTATAGTTGGACTGGTCCAAATAATTTTAGTAGCACGCAAAGCAGCCCAAGCATTCCAAATGCACTTTCGGTCAATGGCGGGATTTACACTTTGACAGTGGTTGGAGTAAATAGTTGTTCGGCTGCGGCAACGACAAATGTTGTGGTTAGTGGCGTTGACCCTTGCGACCCGAGTCGAATCGTTGATTATTTATATGTAAAAGCAGGAAACCCGCACCAGCCATTATTCAATCTGACTGATGGTATGACAATCAACCAAATTCCAGAGCAAGTTTCGGTTTTGGTTACACAATCATTGTGTCCATCGGTGATTATCGAGAGTTTTGAGATGAATATTCAAGGTCCAGAACTGAATTGGAATATTCTACAAAACGTAGCCCCGAATGCTTTATTCGATAATGCTGGAACGGATATTTGGGGAAGGAATTTTAAACCGGGCAATTACACCTTGACCGTGACGGGTTATGCTCAAGACAACAAGGGAGGCGGAATTACTTACGGACCAAAAATCATCCGATTTACGGTAGTGGGTAATCTGACAACGATAAATGCACCAACACTTTCAAAGACCACTATTTGTGCGGGAAGTTCGGTGGATGTAAGTTTTAGTACCTCAGGAACATTCAGCACGGGTAATGAATTTAGGGTTGAGTTGTCTGACTCATCGGGAAGTTTTGCCACTCCAGTTCTGATTGGAACCACCAATGCCGTAGGCACTTTGAGTTGTACGATTCCACAAAATACAGTTGAAGGGACAAAATATTTGATACGAGTAGCCTCATCGAATCAGGTAGTGGTGAGTAATCCAGCGATAAGTCAAGTTGTTGTTCATCCTTACAGTCATAATTTGGTCAGTCCAGCAAATAATGTAACTGGCACAAAAACTAAGAAGGCAGTAACAAGTATTCATGCGAGTAACAAGGTGATATCACCTGCGAGCGTAACCTACCAAGCAGGAAAGTCGATATTACTGACACCAGGTTTTGAATCAGGTGCGGTCTTCAAAGCCGAGATTCGAGCTTGCGAGAATTGATAGAAAACAGCCTTCCATTCCGATAAGATTTGGAGGGCTTTTTTTGTAAGTCTATCATTTCGTTTTTTCGTGCAAAACATCAGACAAATAGTTGTATGGCTAAGCTCTCTAATTATTTATTATCAAAATTACTTTGTAAGCATCTATCATCCATATGTTTCATGTTTCATCAACTAAGTTCCTTTTTAAATTATATTTCGTCGACCCCCTTATCAATCATTTTTTCAAAATATCGTTATTTAATAAAACTTAGTTACATGACATCATTTTAAGATTGCAGAATTTAAGAGCTTATATATTTTTACATAAACAGCTTAAAAAGTTGGTATCAAAAACAAAACCATATATTCATCCCTGAACCTACTTTTTGAGCCATACTTTATA
>NZ_JBMLRC010000015.1:0-1617 GCF_049241225.1 Emticicia sp. | reverse complement strand
ACGAAATCGACCATTTTGTGTTGGATAAACTCAAAAAAGAAGGACTCTCGCACTCACCCGAAGCCGAAAAAGGCACATTGCTACGCCGTGTTTATTTAGATTTAACAGGCCTACCTCCTACCGAACAGCAATTACAAGATTTCTTGAAAGATGAATCGGAAGATGCGTACGAAAAAGTAGTGAATAAACTTCTGGCTTCACCTGCGTATGGCGAACGTTGGGCAGCCATGTGGCTCGATTTGGCTCGCTATGCCGATACCAAAGGGTACGAGCGTGACGTTTACCGAAATATTTGGCGATACCGAGATTATGTAATTAAGGCGTTCAACGAAGATAAACCATTCGACCAATTTACGATTGAACAACTGGCTGGTGATTTATTACCACAACCAACTGACAATCAACTCGTAGCGACAGCCTTCCACCGAAATACCATGACTAACGATGAGGGTGGAACAGTTGATGAAGAGTTTAGAGTAGCCGCTCAAATCGACCGAGTAAATACTACTTTTGATGTTTGGCAAGGAACAACAATGGCCTGTGTACAGTGCCATACACACCCGTACGACCCTTTCGTGCATGATGAATATTATAAAACGATGGCGTTTTTCAACAATACTCGTGATGAAGACGTGGTGAGCGAAACGCCTTATTTAAGGTTTTATAAGAAAGAAGATTCGAGCAAGATTCAAGAAATAAAGAAATGGATTTTGAGCAAAAGCACACCCCAAAAAGCCCAAGAATTTGAACATTTTGCCCGAGTTTTAGAACCGAAATTCAATTCGCACGATATTGAACAACTATCTCCAGTTACCTCTTCCTTACTTGATGCCAAATATTTGGGACTTCAACACACTGGCTATGGGAGACTAAAAAACGTTACGCTAACTGGTAAAAACAGAATGTTGATGACCTTCAATACGGGTAATGAAAAAGGCACTTTACTCGTAAGAGATAATGCTTTAGATGGTAAAATTTTGATAAATATTCCGATTTTCAAAACCCGCGATACGGTGATGTTTTATAATTTACCGCAATTGGAAGGTAAACATGATTTGTATTTTGTATTTACCAACCCAAAAACACCTAAAGAATGGTTACAAATCAAATGGGTGGCTTTTCAAAATACATTTGCCGAAACACCTGATTATCAATCCGTTGAAGCAAAATACAAAGAAGTTTTAAATGCAAAAGCCGATTACAGTCCGATTTTGGTAGAAGGCACTGGAGATTTGGCTCGTAAACAACATATTTTTGAGCGTGGAAATTGGCTCGTAAAAGGCAAAGAAGTAAAACCCGATGTCCCGAAATATCTGTCTTCGATGCCCAAAGAATACCCTCGAAACCGACTGGGTTTTGCCAAATGGTTGGTCGACGGTAGAAATCCGCTTACTTCGAGAGTGATTGTAAATCGTTTTTGGGAACAGCTTTTCGGCACTGGAATCGTGGAAACCGTTGAAGATTTTGGTACGCAAGGTTTTGCTCCATCGCACCCCGAAATGCTTGATTATCTGGCCATTACATTTCAAGATGATATGCAATGGAGTGTAAAGAAACTGCTCAAAATGATGGTAATGTCTGGCACTTACAGGCAATCTTCGGCGGTTAACCAAACTT
>NZ_JBMLRC010000014.1:0-1159 GCF_049241225.1 Emticicia sp. | reverse complement strand
CAATTCTTGGAATCAGAATACCCAAACTATCGCTTTTTACATCTAAAATGGCCGATGGATGTGCTGTATCATTATCAATATTAATGGTTACGCCTTTGCTGTCGTTATTGAGTTTTACGTCAATGGTTTCTGAAAGTAGAGAGGTTTGTACAACCGAACGATACTCAATTTCGCTAACGGTAACATTTCCACTCGTACTCGAAACTTTTGCTGTAAAATATTCACCTGTTTTTGTAAAGAAACTCACATGATTGGTGGTAGATACCAGTGTGTAAGCAACAGACTCGTTGGGGCGAGTATATTTTTGTATATTCGTAAGTATTCTCAGGCAACTATAAGTGCCTGTAGGTGTGGTAATAGTTCCGAAAGCATCAACACTTGCAGTAAATACTTCTTTCGTTGTTTTCAGATTAGTCACGTAGTCGCTTTCTTCGCTGATGCTACTGAAATTATCATTCAAATCAAGCGGAATATCGACCACTTCGTAGTCAGATTCATCAAATGCATCATCGCTTCCTACCTCCAAATCATAGCTGGTTCCGATATTATATACGCCATCGGCGGCAAAATTATAGTGGTCATAAACATCCATTGGGCGGTCGTTTTCGTCATAATAGGCCGTACGCATCACTTTATTTGCCCCAGTCACTTGCAATGCTGGAGGTACATTTGCTACCGCAATAAAATCTCCACGACCAGCACCATCAAAATAGCTGAGGAAATTAGCAGGTAAAGTCCAAGTTTGTGGAGTAGAGTTATTTGCAGTTCCAATATTCATCGTGAATGAATCTTCATCATTCTGATACAAAAGCCAAGTTTTACCAACTGCCGAAAAAGAATCAAAATCGTTCAGTGTAATGCTTACAGAAGTGTTCAATACAGTTGCTACACTGCTTTGTTTGCTTTTTAGGTTAAGTAAACTTGTGTCAAATTTTTTTATGCCAAGCTTTTTGTTGCTCACATTGATTCTACTGCGTTTAATAAATGAACGGTTTCTTCTTGACGGTTCCCCTGAAGATGGAATTGCATTAGCTTCAAGGAAAATGAAATTTGAAGCAATTAAAAAAATAATAAGTTTGATTGTGTTCATATTTTTTTCAATTAATTTTCCAGCTAAACTCAACGTTTGATTTTCCTTTTTGTAATTCTTTCACTTCAA
>NZ_JBMLRC010000013.1:8873-18677 GCF_049241225.1 Emticicia sp. | reverse complement strand
TATAAAATTAGCCACTTCTCTTTTTTCATTTGCTTATGAATGGAATTCGGGAAAATATAGTTTAGAAGACGTAATCGCTGAAACCCGAAAAAGAGATTTGGGCACTGGTTTGGAAATAATTGGTTTTCAAAGTCTAAGAGGCTTTCCGTACATTTCTTATGAAACCGAAAAAGAAGTAAAAAACTTGCTCGATAAATACGAGTTTGAGCCAGTGGCTTTGGATGCCAATATTGATGTGGGTATCAAACGACACGCTAAAATGAGTATCGACGAAACCGTAGAATATATCAAACCGCAAATTTTGGCGGCTCAAAAATTGGGTTTCCCTATTCTTCGTTGTCAAACTACCGCCCCAGCTGAAGTATATCAAAAACTCGTACCATTTGCCGAAAAAGCCAATGTAATTATGGGTATAGAGCTACACACACCTTACAGTGTCGACCACCCTTCTGTTATCAAAATGGCAGAAATGTTTGGTCAAATGCAAACACACGTATTGGGTTTTATACCAGATATGGGTACATGTATGCGTGCTATTCCTGATGCTTTACTCACCAGCTTCAAGACTTCGGGAGTAACCGATGAAATGATAGCAATTACCAAAGAAATTTGGCATAAAGATATGCCAACAACAGCCAAATTTGGAGAATTGGCTCAAACATTGATTCCAATGGGTGCCACACCACCACAAATAGGTCGTTTGAATATGGCATTCAGCATGAATGGACGCCAACCTATTGAGGCTTGGGCAGAAATTATGCCTTATGTAGTGCATATACACGGTAAATTTTATGGTTTTGATGAAAACGGAGATGAACCAAGCATAGATTATCCTACTATTTTCAAGGTTTTCAACGAAGGCGGTTTCAATGGCTATATCTCCAGCGAATACGAAGGTTCAGCCTTTACCGATGAGTTCGATGCCTTCGACCAAGTTGAAAAACAACATCAACTTTTCAAAAGAATAGTAAATGATTTGTAACTAATGGGAAACATAGTTTGGCACATTTCAAATCAAAAAATTAATAGAAAACGCTCTATTGAAAGAACACATAGCAGTAGATGCTTATTAAAATGACTAAAATGAAAACCGATGTATTAATTATAGGCTCTGGCCCAATAGGTGCCACTTATGCCAGAATTATAGCTGAACATAAACCTAACGTTAAAATCGTAATGATAGATTTAGGCCCGAAAATTTCGGATAAAATAGGGCAGCACGTAAAAAATATTACTGACCCAAAAACTGCTGAAATAGCTCAAATCTTATCGCAAGGCAATAAAAAAGAGCCATATCCAATGATTTCGGTGGCCGAGCGTGCAGCGGCAGTTCAACGTGGCGACCTACGTCCTGAATTTTTGGCTCGTGCCGGCACGCATTTGGTAATAGATAAAATAGCAGATTTGCAAAAAAATGAAATGCCCGCTCTTTCACTTTCGAGTAACCTCGGAGGAATGGGAGTTCATTGGACTTGTGCCTGCCCAAGACCAGGAAATGAAGAAAGAATCCCCTTTATTCCAGCTTCAGAAATGGACGATGCTCTTACAAAAGCAGAAGAAATTTTAAGTGTGAGACAAGATGCATTTCCGATGAACGAAGTAGGTCAAACCATCTTAAATGTGCTCAATCAAACCCTCGGTGCGGCACATTCTCCTAAGCGAGAAGCTCAAGCAATGCCTTTGGCTTGTGGGAAAGATGCCGACGGAAACCGTTATTGGACAGCTACCGATACGATTTTAAAAGACACTTTAGAAAATACAAATTTTGAAATTCGTTCAGAAACTATTTGCCGAAAACTGATTCATTCTGAAGGTAAAATTACTGGTGCAGAAATTGAAGATTTGACCTCAGGAATTAAAGAAATGATTGAAGCCAAAATAGTTATTGTGGCCGCCGATGCAATCCGCACGCCTCAATTATTATGGGCCTCGGGCATTCGTCCAAAAGCCTTAGGACATTATCTCAACGAGCATCCATTTATTTTTACATTCGTAGAACTCAATATTCCAAATGCTCAAAGTACTACGTCAAAATCTCATGACCCTCTGACAGGAGTATTTTGGGTACCTTTTGATGCACCAAACCATCCATTTCATGGACAAATTATGCACATGGATTTGTCTCCCATGAAAACAACAGTCTCTGATATATCAAAACACATTGTCGGATTAGGCTGGGGCTGTTTGAAAGAAGTAAATTTTGATGACCAAATCGTTTTTTCTGAAAAAGAAAAAGATTATCTTGGAATGCCAAAAATGACTTTTAAGTATAAATATTCTGAAAATGATTTAGCATCTATCGAAGCGGCCAAACAATTTCAAGCTAAAGTCATTGCGTCTTTCGGAAAAGAAATCGAAAATGGGCAACAAACTTTAATGCCTGCCGGTTCGTCGCTGCACTACGAAGGAACAACCCGAATGGGAGTTGAAAACAATAGCGAATCGGTATGTGATACATTTGGCCAAGTTTGGAACTTTGAAAACTTATTTGTTGGTGGAAATGGTGTAATTCCAGTGGCGACAACCTCAAATCCTACACTTACGAGTGTTGCTTTGGCGGTGCGTTCGGCAGAAAAAATTGTAGAAAAACTATGAAAAAGAGCATTGGTGGTGAAGCTATTCCGATAATTGATACAACTCAATTGGAGTCAGAATTATTATTTCAGGCTGGTATTCCTGTTTCGTCGCTTACCGCCAACGCTCATACATATTTTCATATTAATCGAGTGGAGGATTATTTCAGAATGATTGATTTTCCACTTCCTTCAGACCTACAACCTCGCCGTATGACGGTTTATAATTTCTTTTTTCTAACAAAAGGATTAAGTAGTCGAAGTAGTGGTTTAGATACCTACGAGTTTGGCGAGAATACTTTTTTTTTCGTACCAGCTCATCAGATTACAACTCATAAATTTATTCGTAAAGATGTTGAAGGCTTCTATTGTCATTTTAATATTGAGTTATTAACTGATAAAACTAATTTAAGAAACTTACTAAAAGAGTTTCCCTTTTTGGAGTTTAATAGTTTTCCTTTAGTAAAAGTCGATTCACAAACAAGGGGTTTTGTTCTACCTCTGCTCGAACGATTATTGATTGAATACAAATCTGATAAACAAAACAGTTTTGATATTTTTAGGTCTTATTTGATAGCACTTTTTTCGGAATTAAAACCATTTGTCGAAACTTCAACTCCTGTTTCGGCAAATGCTGCTTCCTTGATTACTGAACAATTCAAAAAAGCACTTTCAAAATACATTTACGAAAAAAACAAGATTACCGACTACGCTGAGCTGCTCTCAATATCGCCCAATCACCTCAATAAATGTGTAAAAAATACATTGGGTAAATCAGCTCACGATTTACTCAACGAGATGCTATTGCTCGAAGCCAAAGTTTTGTTGAAACAAACCAATCTAAACATTACCGAAATTGCCTATAAAATTGGTAAAAACGAAGTAACCGATTTTGCTCGCTTTTTTAAGACTCAGACAGGCATGCGACCTACCGAATACCGAATGTCGAACTGATAAACCCCAACTTACTTCTCCAAAACTTCATGTTTATTCAAAAAGTAAACATTTGAAGTATTTTTCATTTTGAAATTCTCATTTTGTTCTTAAATATTTCTTTTTTCTCTGATTTTGCATAGTATTCGCCTTAAAATGCAAAATAAATCTGCATTTACTAAATTAATTATGTAACATTAAATCTTAGATAATAACAATTTTAAATATGGCATAGAATCCTCATTTTCTTTCTCAAATGGCTCACGTAGAGGTATTGACTACTGACCTTAACAAATCGGTTGAATTTTTCAGAGATGTAGTTGGAATGGATGAAACAGGCAGAAAAGATACTTCAGTTTACCTCTGAGCTTAGGGAGATTATTTTCATCATACATTAAAGCTCACACAAAGCGAAAAATCTGGACTCGGACACATCGGCTGGCGTGCAGATAGTGCCGAAGCACTTGAAGAATGTGTGGCTCATCTTGAAAACTTAGGTGCTGGTTTAGGCTGGGTAGAAGGTGATTTAGGACATGGAAAAGCTTACCGTTTTAAATCTCCAGACGGACACACCCATGAAGTATTTTGGGATGTAGTTTGGTTGCGTGAAACTGGCGAAAGAGGCAGTATTTATGCCGACCGCTGTAGTAGAAAAGCAAGCCGAAGACGTACCTTACGACATGACTTGCCATAAAGATTCGGAAGGAAATGCCTATGATTTCGGCTTTGGTTTGAACTGGAAAGGCATCATCAAAGATGCGAGGGTGGCGAAGTATAAAAAGTAATTTATTAAAACAAACTTTAGAGAGTACTCAATCTTGGGTACTCTTTTTTTATACTCGGAGAATGTTCGACAGTTATTTTAGTCTTACCAAAAACAAAAAAAAGCAGTAGTAACAAAACGCTACTACTGCTTTTCTCGAAAGCTGAAGAAACTTTCAGCATTCAAATTTATGATTAAACTAAGTCAAATCTGTCAAGATTCATTACTTTGTTCCATGCAGCAACAAAGTCTTTCACAAATTTTCCTTGAGAATCAGCACAACCATAAACCTCGGCCAATGCACGTAACTCTGAGTTCGAACCGAAGATTAAGTCAACACGAGTTCCTGTCCACTTCAATTCACCAGTTGTACGGCTACGACCTTCAAACACATCTTGATGTGCCGAAGTTGATTTCCAAGTTGTGTTTAAATCCAACAAGTTTACGAAGAAATCGTTTGTTAGACTTTCTGCACGATTTGTAAACACACCGTGTTGAGATTTATCAAAATTAGCGTTTAGCACTCTCATACCACCCACAAGCACTGTCATTTCTGGCGGTGTCAAGGTCAATAATTGAGCTTTATCAACCAACATTTCTTCGGCAGAAGTTGTGTAGTAGCCTTTGGCATAATTGCGGAAACCATCAGCAATTGGCTCCATTACCGAGAACGACTCAACGTCTGTTTGCTCTTGAGAAGCATCCGTACGGCCAGGAGTAAATGGAACAGTGATAGTTTGACCAGCATTTTGTGCTGCTTGTTCGATTGCTGCACAACCTCCCAAAACAATCATATCTGCAATCGAAATCGCTTTACCATCAGTTGCAGAGGCATTAAATTCGGCTCTGATGCTTTCTAATTTTGTCAGAACTTTATCCAACTGTACTGGATTATTTACTGCCCAGAATTTTTGTGGAGAAAGACGCACACGAGCACCATTGGCACCGCCACGCTTATCCGAACCACGGAACGAAGATGCCGAAGCCCAAGCAGTTGATACTAATTCAGAGATTGATAAACCTGATGCAAGGATTTTTGCTTTTAAAGTAGCAATGTCTTGTTCGTCGACTAATTTGTGCGTTACCGCTGGGATTGGGTCTTGCCAAATCAACTCCTCAGTTGGAACCTCTGGCCCTAAATAGCGAGCAACTGGACCCATGTCGCGGTGTGTAAGTTTAAACCACGCACGAGCAAAGGCATCGGCAAACTGGTCAGGGTTTTCAAAGAATCTTCTTGAAATCGGCTCATAGATTGGGTCTACTCTCAATGCGATATCAGAAGTAAACATGATTGGAGCGTGGCTCTTTGCAGGATTGTGAGCATCAGGAACCAAACCAGCACCAGCACCATCTTTCGGAATCCACTGATGAGCTCCCGCAGGGCTTTTAGTTAATTCCCATTCGTATCCGAATAAATTTGCGAAATAATTATTGCTCCATTGTGTTGGGGTTTGAGACCAAGCACCTTCCAATCCACTCGTAATTGTGAATTCGCCATTACCTGTGCCAAACGAGTTTTTCCAACCTAAACCTTGTTCTTCGATAGCAGCACCAGCGGGTTCAACTCCTACATACTGACCTGGGTCAGCAGCACCATGAGCTTTTCCGAAAGTGTGTCCACCTGCAATCAGAGCTACTGTTTCTTCGTCGTTCATTGCCATACGACCAAAAGTCTCACGGATATCACGAGCCGAAGCAAGCGGGTCAGGAGTACCGTTAGGGCCTTCTGGATTTACGTAAATCAAACCCATTTGCACTGCAGCAAGTGGACTTTCCAATTCACGGTCGCCAGAATATCTTTTATCTTCTAACCATTTTCCTTCCGAACCCCAATAAATATCTTCTTCTGGTTCCCACAAATCTTCACGTCCACCACCAAAACCAAAAGTTTTGAAGCCCATCGACTCTAAGGCACAATTACCTGCCAATACCATTAAATCAGCCCAAGAGATTTTTCTACCGTATTTTTGCTTGATTGGCCACAATAATAAACGTGCTTTATCGAGGTTACCATTATCTGGCCAGCTATTCAAAGGAGCAAATCTCAAAGTACCTGCACCTGCACCTCCTCTACCATCAGCCGTACGATACGTACCCGCACTGTGCCAAGCCATACGAATGAAAAACGGACCATAATGACCGTAATCTGCTGGCCACCAGTCTTGCGACGTAGTCATGAGTTCATAAATTTCATTCTTTAGAGCTGCTAAGTCGAGAGATTTGAATTCTTCGGCGTAGTTAAAATCTTCACCCATTGGGTTTGAAAGAGAAGAATGCTGACGAAGAATATTCAAATTTAATTGATTTGGCCACCAGTCACGGTTGCGAGTTCCATTACCTGCACTTGGTAATTTTACAGCACCGTGGTTGAAAGGGCATTTGGCTTCTCCACCTGCATTCGATGTATGATTTTCCATTTGAGATTGAATTGTTAAAATGATTAATTTTTTGCTATTGTGTTGTTGTTTGTATTTTTTCGATTTTCAAAATTACTAAACCTTACCTGATAAATCAAATCGAATATTTTTATAATAACATAGTTTTTATCTATAAATCATCGACCTAAATTATCAAATCAATTTTTAAATAAGTATAAAAAACACTTATAAAAAATGACTTTAATCAATACCGAAAAGAATAAGCAAACTAAGCTATAAAAACCTACACAATCTTCCGAAAAGCAGTAGGTGTAGTGCCCGTAAATTTTTTAAACTGCTTGCAAAAATGACTTTCATCGATATACCCAAACTCGTCGGCTATTTCTCCAACTGTTAGTTGGCTATAAAGTAGCCGAATCTCAATAAGTTTCATCTTATATTTGGTGATGTATTGCTTCAATGATTCGCCGGTGTGCCGTTTAAAAAAGATGCTAATGTAATCGGGCGAATAATTAAAGACCTCGGCCAAATGCTCAATCGTGAGTTTTGATGGCGAATAAATATGTTGCTTGATATAAACCAAAATCGCTTCTACCGAATCTTTCGTCAATGGATTGGAAGGAGGAGCTTGCTCGAACAGATTTCTGGCCAAAATGATTAGCATACTTTGCATGAGGCTTGTCCGAATACTATCAAAATATTTAGAATCTTGGTTTTCGTTTTCTTCTTCAAGCACCGCCAACAAGGCAAATAATTTTTTCTTGTCTTGTTTATTATGCACGATTGTTCCGCGGCCCTGCGACGATGTATATAATAGTGTATTGACAATCTGCTGCCAGAGGCCATCCTTATCTAATACTTGTTTTTGATGAATCGAATCATTGAAACGCACAAAACAGAACTCGGTAATGGCGTTAATCTCAAAACTATGGTAATCTTCTGGCCCTAACAGAAATATATCGCCCTCGGTGTAATCAAACGTATTGCCGTTGATATTGTGCTTTCCGTTTCCCTTCAAAATAAAAATTATCTCGAAATAAGAGTGCTTATGAACAGGGTGATTCCATTTGTCAGCCTCAAAATGGTAAATACTAAAAGGAGTATGTAGTAGGTAACGCTGCATCGTTTGAAAAGCTAGTTGAAAAGCACCAATTTATATTGGATTTTTACAACAAACAAAGTAACACTTCTAATTAATTTTGTAACTAAATTACGTCTGCGAGGCAAGAATAGGATATTTCTCAGTAAAAAAAGCCAATTTTTAGTATTTTCTATAGAAAATAGCATTTATGTGCATTGCTCTTTACAAAAGATTGAATAACGGAAATATACCAGCAAAACAAAGACTAACCAAGGATTAAAGCTTAAATAACAAGTAAACATGAAAAAAACAACACGAAGAAAATTTTTGAAAACCAACGCCATAGCACCTTTGGCAATGGCAACAACTTTGGGGTCGGACAAGATTCTTAAAAAAGAATTATTTGTGCATCACGTATATTTTTGGTTAAAAAATCCGAATTCGGAAGCTGATAAAGCTAAGTTAATTGAAGGTTTAGAAGCATTATCGAAAGTTGCAGAGATAAAAATGGCTCATATTGGTACGCCAGCCAGCACAAACAGAAGTGTCATTGAGCGTGGATACGCCGTTTCGTGGCTTTTATTTTTTGAAAATCTCGAAGACGAGGAAATTTATCAGAAACACCCAATTCACCTAAAATTTGTTGCCGATTACTCGCATTTGTGGGAGAAAGTAATTGTCTATGATTCGGTTGGAACGAAACGTAAAGGTTGATTAACAATAAACGCCACCAATTGCATGATTTTGGTGGCGTTTTGATAAAAATAGATACCTCTTTTTCGAAAAATCAATTGCATTGAGGATTATCTGTTTATCTAAATAACTTCGGGGCAAAATCGGCTAAATAAATTCGCCAGAGTTTCCAAATATGGCCTTCACCCGTTTCTAAGTATTCGTATTTCATTCCCAAGCCATCCAGTTTTTTTCTAAAATCTACATTATTTTGATACAGAAAATCATCTTTTCCGATGGCTATATAATAAAGTTTCAAGCCATTCTCTTTCTGCGTTTTTAGCGTAGCATCTATATTGCTATAGACTTTGCCAGTAGCATCTTCACGAGGCATTAGAGCGGCCGAGAAAAGTCCGACATAATCAAATGTGTTAGGAAAATACCTACTCACGTGCATCGTGTGAAAACCACCCATCGAAAGTCCGGCAATGGCACGATTTTGCTTATCTGCTTTTACACGAAAAGTTTTCTCAACATAGTTTACAATGTCCATAAAATTAGCTTCGTATTCGCCATTCATTGAGCGTGGCAATAAAAACTCAGGTTTATAGAACCCATCTTTTCCTTGTCCGTAGCCGCCATCTTGCACCACATTGCCGTTGGGCATCACCACAATCATTGGTTTTGCTTTTCCTTGAGCAATCAAATTATCCATAATCTGAATGGCACGCCCATGTGCCGACCACGAATCTTCATCGCCCCCAGCACCGTGCAATAAATATAGCACAGGAAACCTCTCGGCCGATTGCTCATAACCGGCTGGCGTATAGACAGTTAGTCTTCGATTCATCTTCAATCCCGCAGATGGATACCAACAATGTGTAACCGTGCCATGCGGAGTATCGTTCGTTTTATACAAATCGGCACGGCCATTTCCTACAACAAAAACATTGGTCAATGCGGCCGAATTTCTGAGAGCATAAGGACTATTAGGGTCATTGGTGCGAATGCCATCTACCATAAAAGTATAGCTATAAAGCTCCGATTCGAGTGGCTTTGAGGTGTAGGTCCAAAGTCCATTTTTATCTTTGGTAAGATTGATAGTTCCGGGGCCATCTTGCAAGCCAAAACGAGTTTTTACTTTTACTGGAGGCAAGAAATCGGATGTAAGCTGAACAGAATCTGCTTTTGGAGCTAAAAATCTGAAAGTTACCGAACCATCAGCATGTACTTCGGGAGAAATAATGTTTTCAAGTTCCTTGGGTACTTCTTGTGCAAAGGCACTTTTTAGAGTAAAAACTGCAATAAATAATAGGGAAGTGAGTTGTTTTTTCATGTTTATAGTTTTATGCCACGAATCGGTACGCCGATGCGGCACGAATAACATTCGATTTTCATTCGTGC